>CAZMDM010000112.1:0-4297 GCA_964564775.1 uncultured Desulfonema sp.
GTTTACAAACCTGATTTAAGATATACCATATTTTCGCAAAAAAATCAACAGTAAATATCTGTAATGATTTCGTTTTTTACATCACACTCATTGAAAGCCTGAAATTTTCAATCTCAATCTCAATCTCAATCTCAATCTCAGATCGGATAACCTAACACCAAGTTCAGCGGCTACGTCCGCTGCAACTGTGGGTTAGGCTATTTATAACGATAACACATTGATAAATCATTGTTTTATTAAATTAAAACTTCTTATTTATTTTCAAAACAGAAAGACCTGTTTCTATACGGTTAACCGTCCATGCTGCATCCTTTTCTGACCACTTTTTATCCTTTATTAGCCAACTTTTTAGCAGATCAATATCAACTTTAGTTCTTGAATATCTAAAAACAGCACAAGTAAATACGTCAAGTCGCTCAATATCATATAGATGATAACTTGTTGGGAAGTGATTTAAATATCTCTCAAATAATGCTCTTGCCTTAGAACTACTTATTATATCAGGCAGTCTGATGTTTTCATTTATAGTTTTAATCTTAATTGACAATTTTTTATTTTTTACAAACAACTTTACATCATTAGCAAATTGTTTTGCAACTTCATTATATTCCGTCATAGACAAATAACTGGTTTCTTTTGGAACAATATTCGCGATATAAAATATATTACCAGTTTTTAGTGTAACAGCCACTGCTGGTTTAAATTTATTATCATCCTTTAAAAGCATACAAGACGGATTTCCAGTAATTGTAGAATAGTCCTCTGATTGTTCTTCGAGAAATTTCCAACCACTCATTTGAGTTCCGAACTCTTTCATAATAGAAATAAAATCTTTGGACTCTTGAGAATTCCATAATATCAGTACATCAATATAGTTCTTCATAATTGTAGAGCCTAACGCAATGTTCAGCCGTTCCATCGGCTGCAACAGATGGTTAGGCAGTCTGTCTGTGAGCGACAACATATCCATGTGCTGCCCGTGCAAGAAACCTCAGTGCCTCATTCACCGATTCCGAATCAGGAAAATATTGGGCAACATCGGGAGCTATCTCAATTGTAATCGCTTCCGGTTTTTTCCGTCCCGGACCCCGGGCTATAACTTTCAGCTTACGCAGGTCATATTCGGGGCGCAGATCGTCATCAGCATACGAATCAGGTTTCTTCTTCATAGACTCTCCGTTCACGGCGGGTAGCTTTTCTGGCACTTATGATACGGACTGCCCCGCCCTGCTCCGTATAGGATACCATCAGCAGATGTCTCTTTAACGATTCTCCGATGATGAGACAACGCTTTTCCCCGACCGATGAATGGTCGGGATCGGCAAATGTCAGAAACAGCGGATCATCGAACACACCCGAAGCTTCCTCGAAGGATACTCCGTGTTTGGAAATATTTCTTCCCGCTTTGTCAGTGTCCCACTCAAATCGCATGAACGGAGTATAACATTCCTAACGATATTACACAACAGTAAATCGCTTCTGCTAATCAGCGATTGTTTTGATAAAACATCCCCCGCCACTGCTGTCTTCTTTTGTAACAACAGGTGTCGGTGTGGAAACAGGTGTATACCATACATTCGTATTGTCAAGAGTTGTTCTCTGAGTTTGCCCGCCGCTCTCGTATGTAGTCAGAGGATAACCTTTGCTTGTCAGATTGTCATTTCTGCAATAATTAGGATAGCTGACAGTCGCAGTACGAGCGGTATAAGAATTATTATCAGCATAAGGTCCCCGCCATGATACTCTGACATAAGGAAGTTTGCTGCAAGTCAGATCATCCAGTGCGAAATGTTCCAAAAAAATTATAGATTCTTGGGATAGTCTGCCATATCCTTTATATTTACCGGTATTTTTAACTTCAATAACCCCTATCGGAGTTTCAACTCCTGTAACAGTGTCCTGTATGACTCCGTACCACTGCTCGCTATCGGGAAGATTAAGTTGCCACAGCACCCATACTCTGAGTCTGTACTCCCGGTTAGGTATCCAATCATAGTCAATTCCGCACCCTGTACCTGTACCTTCATGACTGAATCGTTCACAATTTCCATAATTTTCAGTAGGAATAGCGGTATTAGCATAGTCATAAACATCCCAAATTGAAAAACCCACTTTTTTTTTCACCTCACCGTTAACTCTGTAAATTTGAGAAGCTATATATCCTACTGTACCGTTCTCAAATAAAAAGTTAAAGGCAGTATGAACACTTCCTGACTCAGGAACATATTCCCATTTTACATAAGCATCTAAATTGTAAAACGGTCCTTTTTCTTCAAAGTGAAATTGAGGGTCTATAACATGAAGCGGAATTGTCCCTGCACAAAGCATTTGACATTGCAAAGCACTGATACTTATCAAAAACAAAAAAATTCTCACTGTTATCTTTTCTCTCCTAACACAATGTTCAGCCGTGATAATCGGCTGCAGCTGAGGGTTAGAGCATTACATTTTTAATTATGGATTTCAAATACCCGAATCGTACCCCCTTTGTCATAGGGACAACTGATCAAACCACCTGTGGATGGTGTAATCAGATATTTTCCATCCGGGCTGAATGCTACTGATCCGCAACCCAAATCCGAAACACGAACTTTATCCGAAATTTTTCCGCTGCGGACATCTATGACCCAAACGGTTCCGGTAGCATAAACACCTGCTGCTACAAGCTTTCCATCGGGGCTGAATACCGGATCGGAAACATCCAGACCATCAAGATTGACGGAGTTGATCCTTTTGCCTTCGGAGGCGTCCCAGATTTCAAGTCCGCCAGCGTCTGTCCCGGCGGCAAGCAGCTTTCCGTCTTTGCTGAAGCCTATACCTTTGACGTACCTTCCGAATCCCTGAAACAATCTTAACCGTTCACCAGTCAGAATATTCCAGAGAGTGACATTGTCCCAATGACCGGATGCTATTATTTTGTTTCCCGGATGAAATGCCAGTGAGAACACCTTGCGTTTTCCGAATTCGTTTACGAGCTTCCCATCAAGAGTCCGTAAAATCCGGATCTGTTTCGCATCGGAACCTTTCTTCCCATAAAGGATGCTGAAAGCGATATGGAGTCCGTCGTTGCTGAATTTCGGAAGAGCCCAATCATTTTCGTTGAGAGTCAAAAGGAAAAGAGCCTTTCCGCTTTCAATATCGAACATAGCGTGGTGGGACGCATAGTATCTGAAATCCGGTGAGATAGCCCAAGGTCTGTAAGGAATTCTTTTGATAAGTTTGCCATCGGGAAAGCTCCACAATGTAAGTACCGAATTACTATCATGAGGTGCTTCCGGTCCATCCGACGCGACCATTGTTCCATTACGATCAAAGGCTACGAAGCTCATCCAGCCATTCACTCCGGTATCCCAACCTATCCCAATTTTTTTCTCAAACTTCAAAATGCTGCCATCCGTATAGCTCGTGGTCGGCAATATCAGTATCAGTGCGATTATTATCCCAGTGTATGATGTTTTCATTATCAATCTTTTATTACTGCTCTAACAACATGTTCAGCGGCTACGTCCGCTGCAACTGATGGTTAGGAATTTTTTTGTCAAAGATGAGAAAGCATTTCCATAATTAATCATCCTGCTGTTCATTCGATAGGCTGGGAAACAAAGAATTCGCAGCAAGTGCAACATCTTCCGGTACAGAGGAAACAAATCCGGAACTATTCGGTGTGATTTTCATAACAGCATCCGGTGTTTCGGTTCCGTCGCCGAAGATAAATGGAAAAATAAGAACATAATCATCGGAATCAATATCCTTGAACCATGCAATCTGCCGGATGACATTCAGAGTTACGATAAAGTCGCCGTAATTTTCTGAAAAATCGGGAACCGACAGCATCCATGTACGGGTTTGTTCATCATATTGATTTATAATCGGAGGAGAATATTCAGGATACCCTCTTTCTATCCAGTCATGCAGCCATGAATCAACAGTAAAGCCCCAATTGCCGGCTCTTTTATCAATGTTATCAACTGTTGTATTAGTAATTCTCTCTCCGTAATACTCTGCCGTTGACAGCCAATCTTCCCAGTCTCCGAAATGTGAGGGCGGCACAACTTTATGGAGCAAAAACCGATCAAAAGCTCCTTTGCTGATTCGTATCTGAACAAAAAGTTGAGATGGTTCGGACATTGTTCCTCCAAAACAGATTACGATAAATAATTTCTAACACCAAGTTCAGCGGCTACGTCCGCTGCAACTGATGGTTAGGGTTTCAGTTGAAGAAGTGTTTACAAACCTGATTTAAGATATACCATATTTTCGCAAAAAAATCAACAGTAAATATCTGTAATAATTTCGT
>CAZMDM010000113.1:0-1556 GCA_964564775.1 uncultured Desulfonema sp.
AAGATTCTGTGCGTATGCGGAAACTGCTTCGCCAGCTATCTGAATGCAAAATCAAACGCAATGTTATCAGATACGACCATCGCATCATATCGGACTTTGCCGTGTTTTATGACAAACACTTCCGCAAGCAGAGGGAGATAACTCAGATCGGGAAAGCGCTTGGTATCCATAAATTCGACATACACATCGATCTTTCTGCCGGAATTGTTCAGGCGCTCCCGCAATCCCTGCTCAATGCCGTCACTCCAGATATACCCCCGATGATAGGAATTGATATAGAGAATACGGCTTGTTTTATCCGATGCGGATGCTGCATTCGCGCCTGTAAGCGGACCTATCAGGCTGAAGATGAGCATAACCGTGATATTTGTATTTCGCACTGCTTTCATCACATCCATCCGACAGCCTCTGTCATAAGTGTAACGCTGTCAATTTCCTTTTCATCCGATAGTTTTTTAAATAGCTATTCGTCTTCCACCAGCACGAACAGAACAAGGGTTACGGCAGCCAGTGCGGCATACCGGGCAGCTTGAACACGGTTATTTCCGGCTTTGGTATGGCTTGTGAAACTTTTCACATCGATGATGCCGCGTCTGCTTCCGCTCATTGCCGATATTCTCCTTATTATATGCTTATATATTCCGGTATTCCGAAAGAAAAGCCCTGATCTGTTTCATATCGAAGGTCTGCGTCAGACGCGTAAGCGTTGCTGCAAAGAGCTTTGATTGATCGTCCCGTAACATTGTTTCCGCCTCATGGGCAAGCGAGGTGATATCTCCGATATTTGCAAAACGGATCAGTTCGCTCAATTTCTCCTGAGATGGCGGAGTAATCGTTTTACTCGGAATTGCCAATGCTTCGATATCGTTCTCTGCATACACCCATTCCAGAAGCAGATGGTGATGCAGACTGTCCAGCAGATCATCAATAATGAGCGGTTTATAAAGAAAATCATCAAATCCCGCAATACTGATCTGCTGCTGATGTTCGGCAGATGCGCTTGCTGAAATCGCGATCATCGGTGTTCGGCTGAGTTCCGAGTTCTGTCGGAGTTCTCGGACCGCCTCGATACCGTCCATCTCAGGCATCACAATATCCGTGAGAATCAGATCAGGATGGTAGATCATCGCTTTTTCAACACACTCACGCCCGTTGACAGCCTCGCTTACATCGAATCCCAAAGATACAAGCAGATTGACGAGAAAGTCTCGGTTATCCGGCACATCATCGGCAATCAGTATTCTGAATTTTCTGCCTTTTTCTTCGGAAGAAAGCAGCGCAGTGTACCCGATAATATGCCGGGGCGCTGCATGATATGCTATTGTCGGAGAACTGACTTCGGCAAACGGGAGTTCGAAGGAAAAGGTGCTTCCCTGTCCGACCCGGCTACTGACCGACAACTCCCCGCCCATGAGACGCACCAGTTTGCGGCTGATCGTCAATCCCAGTCCTGTGCCTCCGATTTTATCAGCATGTATCTGCGTGAACGGCGAAAATATATTCTCTGTCTGATTTTCGGGAATCCCGATACCGGTGTCTGATATTGCAAAGTGCAG
>CAZMDM010000114.1:0-11324 GCA_964564775.1 uncultured Desulfonema sp.
GAATGAGACACAGGATAAACCCCTGAATCATCTTCTGAAGCGGATCGGATATGCCGCATTATGCCTGCTTGCAATCGGATCAATGTATTATTATGCGGCAAAACCTGCCCCTTTGAAACTGAGCTATCATCTCAGAAAAAAGCCGGTAACGGTTTCCGAATCTGACGCGTTGAAGATATTCAAATTGAAGAAAGACTCCGATGGCTGGTATCGCCCGCTCGAATATGTCGGAAATGATTTTTATGATAATAAAGACGGCACTATCACTGACCGGGCAACCGGGCTGATGTGGCAGAAATCCGGATCAGATACATTTATGAAATATGAAGATGCTGAAGCATATATCCGGGAAATCAACCTTACAAAATTTGCCGGTTACAATGACTGGCGGCTTCCTACGGTGAATGAACTGGCATCGCTGTTGACGCCGGAGAAACAATCTCAGGGATTGTATATCAGCCCGATATTCGCAGATACGCAAAGCTGGTGCTGGACATCGGACAAACGGATATCCGGCGGGGCATGGCATATTTATTTTCTCTTCGGCAGTGTGGATTGGTATAATCTCAATGTCAATTATTTCGTGCGTGCGGTGCGTTCTTTGTAATTAATATCGCTGATATTTGCTGTTGACTTTTCCGAAACGACTGATATAATATTTATTTTATTGCTTATCTGTTTGATAATCCTGCACCCGGATGATCAGAGCTACGCAGGCACATTCGATATATGCATAGAATCCCTCTCCTACTCGAAACCATGAGAAATCAGACGCGATACGGTTGAGAAGAAAAAGGAATACGAAGATGTCCGAGTCAGGGAATATTACATACTCGATGCAAGGGGAAAAAAGACAGCGTTCTACCGTCTGAATGAGAAAAATAAATATCGCGAGATCAGCCCTGTCGCTGAAGATATTATCAAATCTCATGTCCTGCCCGGATTCCGGTTCAGGGTTTCCGATCTTTACCGCCAGCCTCCGCTTGAGGAAATGGCTGATGATGATCTGTACAGCAGCTTTGTTCTGCCGTTCCATCGGAAGGTAAAACAGAGAGCCGAACAAGCCGAAAAAAAGCCATACTATTGGAAAGCGAACTGCTTCTTGAAAGAGAAAAAGCCGCGCGCCTTGCCGAAAAACTGAAACAACTCGGAATTGCCGTTGAATAAAAAAGGAGATATCCCCATGAAAAACAATAATTTGAAAAACATAACGAATATGCCTGCCATGATGCGGACTCTCGGTGTCATGCTCTTCAGTATGATCATTATTCTCGGCGCGGCAAATTCCGCTTCGGCAGCGAATAATGCGCTTTCGTTTGACGGATCAACTTCTTTTGTGAGCGTTCCTGATGCAGCTTCTTTACAGATTGCAAGCGGGACTTGGGAAGCGTGGTTCTATCTGAATGCTTTCCACACTACTGATGAACAACCCATTATTTCAAAAGATGCGCCGCTTTGGAATGATGACGGGGTTATCGCCATATCGCCTTCTCCTAATAATGATATTGTATTCCGTATAAACAGAAACAGTGATTCTTCAAATCAGGAAGTATACTCTAACAGCGCTGTTTCTCTGAATACATGGACACATGTGGCTGTAACATGGGGCGCCGGAGGCATGAAGATGTATGTCAACGGGGTCTTGCAGAGTACCGGCTTTGACACTGGCACTGCCAATACATCAGGAATCATTTCTGCCGGTACGGATTTTCTGATCGGAAAAAGAGTCGGTTCAACCACTGATTATTTTAATGGTCAGATTGATGAAGTCCGCGTCTGGAATGTCGAGCGCAGTCAGACAGAAATCAATCAATATAAAAACCTAACGCTTACCGGAAGCGAAAGCGGGCTGGTCGCATATTACCAACTTGATGAAGGAAGTGGAACCTCTACGGCTGATTTAGCCGGAGGAGATAATAACGGAACAATTAACGGAGCGACTTGGGCAGGCAGCTGCGCACCTGTGCTTTATCCCACCGTCATGTTTGACCCCATTGCGGTTACAACACTGGCAGGAGACGGAACAATGGCTTATGCGGACGGCATAGGTACTGCCGCACAGTTTTCCCAGCCCAGCGATGCAGCCGCAGACAATGCTGGCAATCTGTATGTTGCAGATAAGTACAATCACCGTATCCGTAAAATTGACATAGCCACCGGCACAGTTACAACCTTTGCAGGCGATGGCACAATGGCTTTTGCTGATGGTACAGGCACTGCCGCACAGTTTTTCTATCCTACAGGATTAGGCTTCGCATCAGGCAATCTCTATGTGGCAGACTCGATGAATCACTGTATCCGTAAAATTGATGCAGCTACGGGTGCAGTTACGACTTTAGCAGGGAACGGGACAAGTGCTTATGCGGACGGAATCGGCACTGCCGCACGGTTTGACAGTCCTGCCGATGTTGCCGCAGACAATGCGGGCAATCTCTATGTTGCAGATTACTACAATCACCGTATCCGTAAAATTAACATAGCCACTGGCCTAGTTACAACCTTAGCGGGCAGTTCAAATGGTTATGCGGACGGCACAGGCACTGCCGCACAGTTTAACTTTCCTATCAGTGTAGCCGCAGATACTGCGGGCAATCTTTATGTGGCAGATTACTACAATCACCGTATCCGTAAAATTGACATAGCCACTGGCATAGTTACAACCTTAGCGGGCAGTTCAAATGGTTATGCTGACGGCACAGGCACTTCCGCACAGTTCAGTTATCCTTACGGAGTATGCTTGGATACAAAGGGCAATCTCTATGTGGCAGACGTGGGTAATAAACGTATCCGTAAAATTGTAACAGCCACAGGTCAGGTTACAACATTGTCAGGCAGTTCAGCTGGTTTTGCTGACGGGATCGGCAGTGCGGCAAAGTTCGGTAATTTTGCAGATTTATCATCGGATAATTCAGGCAATCTTTATGTGGCAGATATGGGAAATAACCGTATCCGTAAAATTACGCCGCCCGTGTTCAAGGAGTTTTCTACTGCGCCAGGGGTAGCTTCATTACCGCAGATGTTCAGTGTCAGCGGCAATCCTCTTTCAGCAAATCTTATCGTTACTGCGCCCGCAGGTTATGAAGTTTCTCTGAGTTCAGGCTCCGGGTATGCTTCAAGCCTGAATATTGCGCCGACCATCGGAGTGGTTGTTACCACGCCGGTATATATCCGTCTGTCTGCATCAAATGTAGCAGGCACATACAACGGCAATATCACCCTTGATTCAACCGGCGCGACTCAGAAAACGCTGGCGGTTACAGGGGGGGTAATGACTCCGCCCGGCAATACTCTGCAATTCGACGGAGCGAATGATTATGGGGATTGCGGCAGTTTTCTGCCTGACGATTACACCAAAGAAGCATGGATAAAGCTCGACAGTCTCGGTACTTATAACAATATCATATCGGGCAATGACGGAGCAGATCACAGTAATTCTTTCTGGGTGAACAGCGGTCTTCTTACAGCGGGCCATGCTTCACCATGGAATTATGTTCAGGATACAGAAGTTCTCAAAACCGGCATCTGGTATCATGTTGCAGTCAGTTATGACAGTGCCACCAAAGAGATGAAATTGTATAAAAACGGGGCTATGGTCAGCAGCAATATCGGAACGCTTGCATTGCCGGTAAGCCGCAATATCTGTATCAGTTGTTACACGAATACGGTCGGAGATTATGTATTCAACGGTCAGATAGATGAAGTCCGTATATGGAATGGTGTCCGGGATCAGGCGCAGATTCAGTCAAATGCCCACAATACACTTTCCGGAAGTGAATCAGGTCTTATCGCATATTACAGATTCGATAAGGCTTCGGGCGCAATGCTGCCTGACCTTACAGGACAAGGACATGGCTGTACGCTGAAGAACGGCGCTGCCAATACACCGGCAGCAGACGGCACAGCGAACGGTCCGTTATGGCAGGCATCCGGCGCAATGCCTCCGTTTTTGAAACAGGCAACCAACGTTACGACTTCGGGCTTTACTGCAAATTGGGATGCGGTAAGCGGTGCAACGGATTACAAGATTGATGTGGCAAGTGATGCTGCTTTCACAACGCTGCTTGTAACAGATCAGAGTACGGGAGCAGTAACTTCTTATCCGGTAACGATGACGCTGACTCCGGGGACTATTTATTATTATCGTCTTCGTACTGTAAAAAGCGGGTGGACAAGCGGTAATTTATCAGGGCAGGCTGTCATGCTGCCGCCGGGCAATGCGCTTTTGTTTAACGGATCGAATCAGTATGTTACTGTTCCTGACAATGCCAGTTTGAATTTTACGGGTAATTTTGCTCTGGAAGCATGGATTTATAAAAATTCGGTCTTTGGTGGCTGGTCCGGAATTATCAGAAAGGGCAATTATTTTCTTGTCGGAATTCAAGGCACAAACAGAGTGAGGCTCGGATTCGTTGATACGTCTCCTGTCGAATATGACTGTGATTCCGTGTCAGACATCCCTAATGGACAATGGGTTCATATCGCGGGAGTTTATGACGGTACGAATCTGATGATCTACATTAACGGAGTATTGGACAAAAGTACGACTATCGGAAGTCATACGATACTAACGAGTAACTGGGCATTGAAGTTGGGTGAAAGCTCATCCTATTATTTCAATGGTCTGATAGATGAAATCCGCATCTGGAATGCTGCCCGCTCTCAGGACGATATTCAGAAAAGTATGTATAAATCTCTTGCCGGAAGCGAATCAAATCTTGTGGCATATTACAATTTTGACCAGACTTTAGGGGCAAATCTGCCTGATCTTGCAGGCGGAGATAATAACGGTACTATAGTCAATAGCCCGACATGGACAGCAGCAGGATGGTGTTACGGATGTCCATATATAACCACCGACACTTCTTCAGTAGTATCCCCGACATCTGTATCTGTGAGCGGAACTCTTGTTGATCCCGGAATACCGGCGACTCCGGCACCTACCACCGGTGTTTGCTATGGAACTTCTCCCACTTTGCCGACTCCTCCTAATGCAGCGTGTCCGACAGGCTTTAGTGTTATTTCCGGCTTGACTCCCGGTACAGCTTATTATGCGAGGGCGTATGCGACAAATTCATCTTCATCCGACACGAGTTACGGCGAGCAGATCATGCTTCCGCCCGGCTATGCGCTTTCATTTAACGGGACAAGCCAGTATGTAAGCATTCCCAACAGTTCATCTTTTGATTTTGATTATAATCAGGATTTTACAATCAGCTTATGGGTAAAGATTCCATCTGGTAATCAGCCTACCGCTATAAACTCGGATAATGAGATTATTTCGATTTGCGATGCCGGATTCAGTCCCGATACATATTCGTATGAGATAAGATACGTTAATCAGACTGATCCCACCAATGTGGGGAAAGTCAAGGTAGCCAGATGGGATGGTAGTAATAATCCGGCAATTATTTCTCCATCGGCAATCAATGACGACAAGTTTCACCATATTGCTTTTGTCAAAAGCGGGACTACCTTATCTCTTTATATTGACGGAGTTCCGAGCGGTACGACTACGGATACGACTGCTTCTTCGACCCAGACCGGTCGTAATCTCAGTATAGGATCAAGAAACGGAGCTAATTATTTTAACGGTGTGATTGATGAAGTCCGAATTTGGAATGTCGGTCGCTCTCAGGCGCAGATTCAGGCGGATATTCTTTCCACACTTACCGGAACCGAATCCGGTCTTGTGGCATATTACAAATTCGATGAAACTTCGGGAACTGTTTTGCCGGATATTACAGGCAAGGGGCATGACGGCGCACTGGTGAGCAGTCCCACATGGGTAGTATCCGGCTGGCCCTCTCTGCCTACGGTTACAACAACAAGCCCGATATCTGGCATCACCACAACCGCTGCAACCGGCGGCGGCAATGTAACCGGTGGAGTCAGTATAACCGCCAGAGGCGTTTGTTACGGCACAAGCGCAAGTCCCACGAGTCCGTGTACTTCTGACGGAACAGGCACGGGCGTTTATACCAGTTCGCTCGGTTCTTTAGCCGCATGCACAACCTATTATGTCCGGGCGTATGCCACCAATGTTGCCGGTACAAGCTATGGCAGCGATGTAACATTCAAAACCAAATGTCTTCCGGTGATTACGCCGTCTCCGTCTGTTTCGGTAACCATAAGTGAAGGCGGTTCATGGGTTACGCCATCCATTTCGGCAGCAGACGCGGATGGTGATACGCTGACATGGTCACTCGGCACTCCCGCTCCTCTGCATGGCACGGCAATGGTATCAGGTTCAGGCGCGTCTCCGACCATCACTTATGCACCTGCTGCGGGTTATAACGGTGCGGACAGCTTCGGTGTTACAGTATCAGATGTTGACGGATCAGCCTCAATTACGGTCAATGTAACGATCAGTTCGGTCAATGATCCGCCATCATTCACCAAAGGCGCGGATCAGACCGCGAATGAAGATAGCGGCGCGCAGACCGTTACCGGATGGGCAACCGCGATATCAGCGGGTCCTCCCGATGAATCGGCACAGATACTGACCTTCAACGTAACCAACAGCAATAATGCGTTATTTTCAGTTCAGCCGGCAATTGATTCCACAGGTACTATGACTTATACGCCGGCGCCGGATATGAACGGCAGTGCATTGGTAACCGTTATATTGAAAGACAGTGGCGGCACGGCAAACGGCGGCATTGATACTTCCGCTCCTCAGACATTCACGATTACCATCAATCCGATCAATGATCCTCCTGTGAATACGGTGCTGCCTGCGATTACCGGCACTGTCTTTGTCGGCTCGACGGTTATTGCTGATCCCGGAACTTGGAATGATACGAAAGATACGAATATCGGCGGCACTTCGACAATCACATACAGCTATCAGTGGCAGAGAGCCGATGATCTGAGCGGCACGAATACGGCAGATATCAGCGGCGCGGCAAGCAATAGTTATACGCTGACAGCCGCAGATAAATTTATCCGCGTCAAGGTAAGTGCCACAGATAGCGGCGTGGGAACTCCGGCAACTCAGTCGGCAGTTGCGTATTCCGTATATTCGATGGCAGGCAATACCGCACCGAAAATTACCCAGACAAGTCCGATTTCCGTAACCATGTCCGAAGACGGCTCTCCGACTGCATGGGCTGCGCCGACTGTTACGGCAACCGATATTGATAATGATACGCTGACATGGAGCGTGAAGACATCGCCCACCAACGGCATGGCGGTTGTGAGCGGCTCCGGCGCGTCTCCGACCACATTCACATACACTCCGAACAAAGATTATAACGGCACAGACAGTTTTGTGATTCAGGTGTCAGACGGCAAAGGCGGATTTGCGGATATAACGATCAATGTAACGATCAGTGCAGTCAATGATCTGCCTTCTGCCGATGCAGGCAAAGCCCAGACCGTGTATGTCGGCTCGAAAGTAGTTTTGGACGGCTCCGCGTCAAAAGATGCTGACGGAACCATCGCACTTTATACATGGACACAGACCGCAGGAACGCCGGTAACGCTTTCGGATTCCAAAGCAATTCAGCCGTATTTCACTGCGCCTGCTGCACCCGAAACCCTGAGTTTTAAGCTGACGGTGAAAGATAGCAGCGGCGCGGAATCATCGGCTTCAGTTACGATTACCGTTGTCAAGGCAGGTTCGCCCATTGCCGGATTCAGTGCGACTCCGCTTACCGGAGCAGTGCCGCTCAACGTGCAGTTCACAGACTCGTCTCAGGGCGATATCAGTCAATGGGAATGGGATTTCGGAGACGGAACGAAAAGTCTTGAGAAAAGCCCGCTGCATCAGTACGTTACAGCCGGAACTTATACGGTCAAACTCACAGTTACGGGACCCGGCGGCACCAATACTTATACAAGCAGCAATTATATTACGGTTTCTTCGGCAGCACTGAGCGTTGACTTTACCGGATCACCGCTGACCGGAGTTGCGCCGATGACAGTGTATTTTCATTCGATTATTCAGGGCAGTATCAGCAGTATGCTATGGGATTTCGGGGATAATCAGACATCCTCGTTGCCCGATCCGATTCATATTTACGAAAAACCGGGCAGATATACCGTATCGTTGACAATTAACGGAACAGATCACACAACTGCCAATATGACCAAGCAGGCATACATTATCGCGAGCGGACAGACTATAAGCGGCAAGGTAATCGGAGAGGATACCCATCTGGGTCTCGCGGATTTTCGAATCGAAGTCTGGAAAGACGGAAAAGTCATCGGGCAGGCAGTTACGGATGCGTCCGGCAAATACACGGTTGTAGACATCCCTGCGCTGGATAATCTGATTGTCAGCGCATGGAATCCGTCTTCGGGTCTTGCAAAATACTACACCCAGTTTTACAGCGGACAGCGATGGCCCATAGATGCAGCCTCTTTATCTGCAATAAGCGGTAATCTGAGCGGTATTGATTTTGTGATGAAACGGCTTCCCACCACCGGCATCCGGGGCAGAGTGCATGACGGTGTGAACGGCATTGCCGGTGTCGAGGTGGATATCTTTTCTCAGAAAGTCAATGTCGCGGCAAATGCCATCACCGATGCGGACGGATATTACGAGGTTACAGGGCTTGAGCTTTCGGACGATTATCTGGCATCCGTGCATTCTGCTCAACTGAATACGGATTTCTTTTATTCGATTCCCGAAGGTCAGCAGGTCGGCGTGTATATTCCGACTGAAAGCGTCTTCACTCAGGACAGAGCCACACGGATAACGCCTGTCGATCCTCTGATTCCGAACATTGACATTATTGTCAAAGCCGATGCAGCCAACTCTGTCGAAGGTCATGTTTATACCGAAGACGGCAAGCCGCTTGCCGGAGTTCTGGTCAACGCATGGTCAGACGGATTGAATACCGGTAACGGATCAAAGACCGATAACAGCGGGCATTATATCATTTACGGGCTGATCAAAGTAGCTGCTGCGGATATTCAGAGCAAAGGCTATGTGATCGAAGCGCGCTCGCCGGATTATGTGTATCAGATATATAATCGTGTTACTGCCAAAGCCAATGCCACATTAGTTGCCACCGGCGCGACCAGCATTGATTTTTATCTGAAAACCGGACTTTCGATTTCGGGCAATGTCAAAGATATGAACGGCAATCCGGCGCCGAATGTGAAGATTGTCGCATGGTCGGATTCGAATATCACACAAAAGCAGGGAACTGCATATACCGATAGTGCCGGTAAATATACGATTTCGGGATTGCCGCCCGCGCCGGATTACATTGTTGCGGCATACTCTTCCGGCTATCCGGTTCAGTATTACAAGCTGACGCCCGATAAAAGCTCTGCACAATATGTCTCTCTTGATACTGAAAATCTTCAAAATATCGATTTTACTTTGGATAAGGGACTTGTGATTCGGGGCGCGGTGTATCTGGGTAATACTTCGACTCCTGCGCCTCAGGGTATAACGGTTCATGTTCAATCCGCGTCCATGCCGAGTGCCGCGGATGTTCAGACCGATGCTCAGGGCAGATACGAATTTGTCGGTTTGGACAAGACTGTATTCGATTATGTGATCTCGATTCACTATGCCGGATATGTGCCCGCGTATTATGCTGCTGCCGGAACAGTCAGTAGCAGAAATGACGCGGATCGGGTTGCACCTACGCCGATATCTGCGGCTGCTGATCGCAATCTGGTTCTGATTACGGGATACAAAATTTCAGGAAGTGTAACCTACAACGGAACTCCGATTTCAGGCATCAAACTCGAAGCCCGCTTGCAATCCGGCGGAGAATGGATGTCTGCCACAACTACCAGCGGTTCTTCCGAGAATTACAGCATCAAAGGATTGCTGCCGGGAGTGTATGATGTTGTTGTGAGTTCCGATGATTATACAAAACAGAATAAAACGGTTACCATCACGGATAAAGATATCCGGCTCAACATCGCTCTGACGGCTCTTCCGAAACGCAGCATTTCAGGAACGATCACTGGCATCGGATCCGGAAAAACTGTCAGCATCATTGCATGGTCAGCATCGAAAGATGTCAGAAAAACCGTGTTTGCCGAAGGAACAGGGGCGGCAGTCAGTTATGTGATCGGCGATCTGAAACCTGCCTCGGATTATGTGGTCGAAATGAGTTCTTCGGATTATTCGTATCAGGTGTATAAGAACAAAACCCGTGCGGATGAGGCGGATTGGGTGGATATTTCCCAAAACAATGCGACAGGTATTGATTTCGCGATATCATCTTCTCTGGCAAGCATTTCGGGAAGTGTTGTGTTTCCGGGGGATGCGGTTTCGGGCGACACAGTCAGAATCGAAGTATTTTCCCGCTTGAAAAGTATCAGCAAAGGTACGGACGTTCAGTTTGCCGGATCATCTGCTGTGTCATATCAGATTTCGGGATTGATGCCCGCGTCCGATTATGTTGTTTACGTCAGATCGTCAAAATATCTGAGCTTTTATTATACCGGACAGGATAACGGAACTCAGAACGAAGAAGATGCTCTGAAGCTGGATACGACCAAATCCGCCAATACTACGGTCAATATCAGGCTCGCTGCCGGAAGAAGCATTTCAGGCAAAATCTTCAATGAAACCGGAGCGGGAAAATCAGGCATTCTTGTAGAAGCATGGTCTGAAACGACCGGCACATCAGGATCGGCAACGACCGGCACTGAAGGAAGCTATATCATCAAAGGCTTGTATTCATCGCCGGATTTTGTGGTTCAGGTGCGTGATCCGGTCAAAGGAACTTTTTTCTACAATGATAAAACCAGCGTCAGAAACCGAATATTCGCAACGCAGGTCAGCACCATGCAAGGCAGCGTTTCAAATATCAATATCAGCATACTTCCGACTGAAAGTATCAGCGGAAAAGTAACAAATCCCGCAGGACAGGCGCTTGCACTGATGTGGGTGGAGGCATGGTCGGAATTGCAGCAGTCGGGCAACGGCGTGTTCACGGATGATAACGGAAATTATCAGATTGCCGGGCTTTCCAAGGGAAGCGATTACCAAGTAACTGCCCGACCGGACTGGTATTCCATGCCGGTTGAAAGATCGAATATTTCCAGTGGAACAACAGGTCTCAATTTCATGCTGGATCCGGATCAGGGCTATGCCATCAAAGGCGTGGTGAAAAACAACAAGGGTGTTCCGGTTCCGCGTGTCAGAGTCGAGTTGTGGTCAAAGTCGCTCAATATGCGAGGGGATATGTGGGCTGTAACGGATAATGCTGGTAATTACCAACTCAGAGGTCTTCCGGGCGCGGATGATTACAAGATGATGATCTGGCCCCGCGATGATTCGCCCTACTCCTTTGCAGTAGTTGAAAAATTGTCTCTGCCGCTGCCGGATGATACGAAAAATCTTGAAA
>CAZMDM010000115.1:0-2725 GCA_964564775.1 uncultured Desulfonema sp.
GTTCAGGACATGCACCCATACAGGTTCCGCAGCGGCGGCATCGGGTCGGGTTGGGCTTGGGCGTGCCTTTGGCATCATCATCCAATGCGCCGAACGGACACTCCTGCGTACAGCGTTTGCACTGGGTACATCTCTGGAAAAAGAAATCCGGGAAAGTCATATCGCCGGAACGCGGATGAACCGCAACCCCACGATTCGAAGATTCGATACACTGAATGGCTTTGAGAGCAGCACCAGCCGCATCTTCGATACATTCTTCCATCGTCATGCTGCGGCGGATACAACCTGCGGCATAAATACCGGTTCTCTGGGTCTCGTATGGGAAGCAGATAAAGTTGGAATCCACATAGTTATTGAACAAACCGATGTCTCTGAATCCGGGACCCTGACGATATGCCAGATTCACGACCGGATCATCCGCAGTTACCGGAACCATACCGGTTGCCAGAACCACCATGTCGGCTTTGACTTTGAGTTTTTCACCCAGAAGCGTGTTGTCTGCTTCTACAACCAGCTCACCCGCTTCTTTAGAAACACCGACCACTTCGCCTTTGGTCAGGAAAATGCCGGGGTCCTGCTGAATGCTTTTGTAGAAATTCTCCTGCAAACCCGGAGTTCTCATGTGCTGATAGAACACATAGGCTTTGCCGTCTTCGTAATCTTCCCGCACATATTTTGCCTGTTTCAGCGATACAAGACTGGTAACGGAGCCGCCGAAATCGAAATCCGCATCATCGCCTTTGCCAGGGCTTTGAATGAATACAACGGATTTGGCTTCTTTGCCATCAGACGGGCGCACGATTTTGCCTTTGGCAGCCATTGCTTCGAACTGATCGTTGGTAACCACATCGGGAATGGTTCCGAATCCCAGATGGGCAAACTCGCCATCCGCAGGCTTATACGGACGCCATCCAGCAGCCAGAACCACCGCGCCGAATTTTTCGCCGTTGGGATCAAGGGTCAGAATATCCACTTTGCCTTTGTTGTATTCCAGATATTTCTCATTGAGCTTTTCCGCATCCAGTTCTTTGCCGGATTCATCCACTCTCATTTCAGGCGGAAGCGGGAAAGGCACGTCAAATTCGATTTTCTCGCCGGGTTTTTTCAGCGTTACCACAAAATCTCCGGGCTGTCCCGCAATACGAGCCACGACCGTATTCACTTTGACTTTGATGTTGGAATATTTTTCCATTTCATCAATTTTTGCCTGAATTACGGGCGGAAGCAGTTTTTCATACGGATATTCGAGCGGAAGCTGCTTTCTGACTTTTGCCGCATACCCGCCGATATGTTTGTCTTTTTCAACAATGGTAACATCATATCCGGCTTTGGCAGCTTCAATCGCTGCGGAAATACCGGTGATACCGCCGCCGATGACCAGAATTTTGTTGCTGAACGATTCCAATTTGTAAGGCTCGGGCAGATTGACTTTGGGCAGTTTTGCCATACCCATTCTCAGATAATCTTCGGCAAGCATCTGAAGCCGGTCAGGGGTGCTTTCATCTTCCGGAACCGGAAATTCGGAACGGGGATGAGACCAGACCACCTGCTCTCTTAAGTTCACGCGATCCACGATACAACCGTCAAAACGGAAAATATCAAAATTGACGCGGCGGGAACATGCTGCAATCGCCATCGCATTGACGCCTTCGGCAATATCTTTCTTAATGACATCCACGCCTTCTTTGGAACAGAGGAAGGGATGGGTTTTGCAAACCTTGATTCCCTGCTCAGAGGGAACTTTGCACAGCTTTTCGATATTCAGAGCGTCTCCGATGCCGCAGCCTGTGCAGATATACACACCGTATTTCTTATCCATGAGATTACACCCCCTATCTCTTCATCAGAGTCTGAATTGCTTTGAGCGCCATGCCGGTCGCATTCTGGTTGGATGACAAGACGTCTGCGGGTTTGTTCGCACAACCTGCTGCAAACATTCCGCCTGCTTTGAAATCATTGATGATAAAGCCTTCCGCCGTGTATTTCAGATCAGCCGGAAGTTTGGCGGTCGCGGCAGTGGGCTGCATTCCGGTTGCCAAAACAGCCATATCAACGGTCTGTCTGATTTTCTCGCCGGTTACCGCATTTTCAGCCACAACCGTAATGTTTTTGGACTGCGGGTCTTCGCTGACTTCTGCGACTTTGCCTTTGATAAAAAAGACATTTTTGTCTTCTTTGATCATTTTGTAGAATTTCTCATACCGCTGTCCCGGGGCTCTTAAGTCAATGTAGAAAATGTAAATTTTGGCATCGGGATACTGTGCGCGCAGATAGGTTGCCTGTTTCAGAGATGCCATGCAGCAGATGTAGGAGCAGTAGGGCAGGTGATTTTCATCACGAGAACCCGCGCACTGAACAAATGCAATGCTTTCAGGAGCTTTGCTGTCAGAAGGACGCAGGATTTTTCCCTGAGTGGGACCATTCTGCGATGCCAGACGTTCCAGCATCATGTTGGTAACGATATTCGGATATCTGCCGAAACCGAGATTGTCAATCTTTCCGGCATCATAAGGCTTCCATCCGGTTGCCCACACTACTGCGCCGACTTTCAGATTGATGGTTTTTGCCTGCATATCCAGTTCGACCGCATTGTATTTGCAAGCTTCTTTGCAGCGTTTGGCATCATCGGTGCCGATAATCTGCGGAGAAATGACATAGCGGGACGGATATGCCATATCAAACGGCAGATACGCGCCTTTGGTGCGATTCATGCCGAAATTGAATT
>CAZMDM010000116.1:0-11153 GCA_964564775.1 uncultured Desulfonema sp.
GTCATAATGACGGTCAGCGTGTTTGCAAGTCCAGCAGCCGCAAAAATCAACGGCAATAACGCGATGAGTATGGTTACATGGTATGTCGGACAGGCATTTACTTACAATGCAGGTCAGTTTTTTTCAGACTCTGCTGGAAATCCCCTGTCTTATTCCGGGCTGGTATTTCTGATGCCCGACAATGAAACCGCGTGGACAAAAAGTATCAGCATATCTTCAAGCGGCATACTGACCGGAAACGCGCCTGCGGATATTGATAAAGGCGAGTATCTGCTGACGTTTGTCATCAAAGACAGCACAGGAAATTCCATAGAAGCGGGGCTGCCTATCACGATTACGGATGGTCCTGCAATTTCGGTCAGTCCGACATATTGGTTCGATCAGTCGGTTTATACCTATATCGGTGATTCGGCAAAGAAAACATTTACAGTCAGCAATAGCGGAAATCAGAATCTGATAATTGGCACGATTACGATCAGTGGCACCAATGCTTCGGAATTTAAAAAGCAGAATGATACTGTTTCCGGCAAAACTCTGTCAAAGGGACAAAGTGCGACATTCGATATTGTGTTCACACCGACAACTGCGGGGGATAAGATCGCCACGGTCAATATTCCGTCCAATGCCTCATCTGGTGTCAGTGTGAATCTGTATCCGAGAGCTATGGAAAAGCCACCCACACCGACGGTTCCGACTGCTCCCTTGTTGTCTGTAGCGACTTCTGATAAAACTGTTACAGCCTCATGGTCATCGTCTTCCAATGCTTCTGGATATACGCTGTGGTACGCATCAGCGTCAAATCCGTCCCAATTTTTTGTCGCAGATATGGGAAAGATAACATCATTTTCCATACAATTATGGGGAGGTGCCGAGTTTTATGTCAAAGTACAGGCATATAATTCCGAAGGCAGCAGTGAGTTTTCCAATGTCGTATTTTTCCGAATCCTTGCCGCGCCGGCAATCACTATAAGCGTGAACGGAAGCAATGTAACAGCTTCATGGACGCCTGTATCTGGTGCGAGCGGATATATGCTCTATTATGCGCCGTATCCGAATGCCGAGTATATCGGAAGTTACGATATGCAGACTCAGACAAGCATTACCTTAAGCTTACCGAATTCTGCGTTCTATGTGGCAGTCAAAGCCTACGGCGATGGCATGTTCAGTGATTTTTCCAACATCGGACATTTTGTAACCCAGTGAAGCCGGAACTGCTTGCGCCTGCGGGAAACTTTGAAAAGCTCGAAATCGCAATTCATTTCGGAGCAGATGCGGTGTATCTCGCAGGCAAAAATTTCAGCCTGAGAAGCTTTTCCGGCAATTTCGCAGCAGATGAGCTTTCACAGGCAGTGCAATTTGCCCATGATCGCGGAGTAAAGGTCTACGTTGCCTGTAATATCTACTCCCGTAACGAGGATCAGAGAGCGATCTCCGAATATCTTGCACAAATAGGAGATATCTGCCCGGATGGCATCATTATTTCCGATCCGGGTATTTTTGCTCAGGCACGAAAGCTGATTCCTCAGATTCCGATTCATATCAGCACTCAGGCAAATACGACCAACTATCATGCAGCGTTGTTTTGGGAACAACTCGGCGCGAAGCGCATTGTTGTCGCAAGAGAGTTGTCTCTGCCGGAAATCAGAGAGATAGCCGATAACACTTCTCTTGAAATCGAAGCATTTGTGCATGGCGCGATGTGTATTTCCTATTCGGGCAGATGTCTGCTCAGTTCGTTTATGGCGCATCGGGAAAGTAATCGGGGCTTGTGTTGTCATCCCTGCCGATGGAATTATGCGGTGATGGAGGAAACCCGTCCGGGTCAGTATTTTCCGATTGCCGAAGATGAGAGAGGCACATACATCTTCAATTCCAAAGACCTGTGCATGATTTCTCATATCCCCGAAATGATTGGCGCGAGAATCTGCTCTTTCAAAATCGAAGGGCGCATCAAAGGTATCAACTATGTCGGTTCGGTAGTGAAAGTCTATCGGGAAGCCATTGACAGCTATTGCGAAAATCCCGAATCTTACACGGTCAGACCTGAATGGCTCGAGGAATTGGCAAAGCTGGATTATCGCGGCTACTGCACGGGGTTTTATCTCAATGAGCCGGATCAGACTGTTCCGAACTATGATCGGGAAGCGTATCTGACAGATTATGTGTTTGCAGCAAAAGTGCTTGGGAAAACGGATGAGGATATTTTTATCGAAGCCCGAAATAAGCTTTGTGTCGGCGACAGCATTGAAATTCTGAGAGCCAAAGGGCGCATTATCACCGCTACGATTCAGCATATCCGAGATGAACAGGGGCGGAATCTTGCTGCCGCACAGCCGGGCAATCGGGTCAGAATCGGTATCAACAGGGATTGTGATACAAATGATTTGATTCGAAGGATTGACAGATAATATTTTGAATCGGATTCAAATCCGAGCTTTCAGCCTATTCTAGGGCATGGGAATGAGGGCAGGGAGTTCAATCCCTGTGAATAAAGAGAAAATATTTTTCAGATTTGATATAGGAAGGATGGCAATATGAGGCTGAATATCATCATCTTTTTACTGATCGTCATGTTTTCTGTCCATAACGCAATCTGTCAGGAAAGCGCACCTGCTCTGAAAGACAACACCTTTGTTTTGGCAATGCTCAGAGCAGAAAATGATCATCTGGGAAAGTGGCAGAGGCTCACCTATACAGAAATTTTCAAACGTCTCGGTATGAAAATCGAGTTCAGAGACTATCCTGCTAAGCGAGCCGGTATCGAAGCAGATGCCGGAAATGTTGACGGCGAACCCGGAAGAATTTTTTCCTATGCTGACGAACATCCGAATCTTATCCGTGTTGAAGAGTCTCCTTTTTCCCTAAATTTCTCCGCGTTTGCAGTGAAAGATTCCATACCACAACTGAGTGGCTGGGATAGTCTCAAAGGAACCAAATACAAGGTCGAATATCAGCGGGGAATCAAGATATGTGAGATCAATCTGCCCAAAGTTGTAAGCAGGGAAAATCTTTCAGATGTAACAGAGGCTGAGCAGGGCTTGAAAAAATTGATTTCCGGTAGAACAGATTTATTTGTGTATGATGAAATCGGGCTGCTCATACTGTTGAAAAGACCGGAGTTCAAAGACAGCAATGTCCGACTTGTGGGGGTTATGGAGTCTGGTGTGATTTATCCATATCTGCATAAAAAACATGCTGCATTAGCTCCCAAGATGGCTGAAATTATCAAAGCCATGAAAGCGGAAGGATTGATCGAGCAGTATCGCATGATGGTTGAGAAGGAATTCGGTATTGTGAGGAAGTAGAGAAATGAAAATATCACGTTTTGGATTGCCGGTGAAAGTTATCATTGTTGCGGTTGCGGTGATAACTTTCATAACTATGTTCTTCGGTATATACAGATTTCGGAATGAATCATCAGAGTTTTATTGGGATTTGAATGAAAAAATAGATAGCAGAATCAAATTGTTAATTCCGAGCGTGAAAAAGCCTCTTTTCGATTATGATGAACAGGCAGTAAAAGATATTCTTCTGCCTCAGATGTCGGATCAGGCAATCGCGGGTATTTTTATTTCCGATAAAGGTAAGGTTTTATTCGGATTCATCCGAGATGAAGCTGGAAATGTCGTTGTATCCGATAAATTACTTCCTGAAAAAAGCCATATTGTGAAAAAAGAGGCAATCAGAGGAATTCATGACACGGAACTCGGTATTCTGAGTATTTATGGGACAGATGGATATGTTCGCAATATTCTGAAGAAAAAAGCGGTCAATGCTTTGGCAGAACTGATTATAATGAACATTTTGATTGCTGCGATACTGTATTTTTTTATGCGGAAAATCCTGATAGCGCCGCTGAAGCAGATGATCGGTGAGATGAAAAAAATATCCGGGCAGGTCAGCACAGCTTCGGATCAGGTGGCATCTGCCAGTAAGGAGACAGCATCGGGAGTTTCCCAGCAAAACCATATCATCGAAGAAAGCTCTTCTTCTCTGGAACAAATATCCGCAGCTGCGAAGCAGAATGCCAATAATGCAGCCAAATCAGATACATCAGCAAAAAATACCCGCGCGGCACTCGACAAACTGAGCGATACGATGAACAAACTGACTCTTTCTATGGCAGACATCTCGGCGGCAAGCGAAAAAATTTCCCAAATTATCAAGTTGATCAATGATATTTCTTTTCAGACCAACCTGCTGGCACTGAACGCGGCTATCGAAGCTGCCCGCGCAGGAGAGGCAGGAGCAGGATTTGCCGTTGTGGCAGATGAAGTGCGTTCATTGGCAGGAAAATCATCGTCTGCTGCAAATGATATCGGCTCTCTGATCGAAGAATCGGTTCAGAAAGTCAGATGCGGAACGGAATTGGTTCATCTCGGCGAGCTTGCATTTTCCGAAGTGGCTCAGAACGCTGAAAAAATTTCGGAGAATATTCGTGAAATCACGAGCGCATCGTCAGAGCAGACGCAGAGAATCGGATATGTGTATGAGAAAATGAGCGAGAGCCGGAAAGTGATTCAGCAGCATTCTGCGTATGCTCAGGAAAATGCCGCAATATCTCAGTATCTGAGTTCTCATGCCGGAGAGATGAATCGGATTGTTGAAAAACTGATTACGCTGGTGGGGATAAATGTCGGGGCGGTATGATGCGGAGTTGATTTCCAGGAAGCAGCGGGATAAATATTTTTTCCGAATCCCTAACGTTCTATGATGGGCAAAAAAATAACGGTTAATCGGAGGCAGCCGATCAACCGTTAAGGAGGAGAACAGATGAAAAAAATTATCAGGGTTGAAAATATCTAATGCAAAACCCTTGCCAAAGTCTGAAATCCCGTATTTTCAAGCATCCGCTCTTTTTCCGAAGGATTCGGGGTTCATTTTTTTTAACTTTTCGGATAAAAATATCCGTATCTTTCAGCAAGCAGATGATTATAGCGATATCTGACAGAGTTCAATTTTTTGAACCCATGCTCCGCAT
The DNA here is from genome assembly GCA_964564775.1 of uncultured Desulfonema sp. GTDB lineage: Bacteria > Desulfobacterota > Desulfobacteria > Desulfobacterales > DYRC01 > DYRC01. The sequence goes on from CAZMDM010000116.1 coordinate 4,982, forward strand.
CTTCAGACAGTATAAGTAGTAACTATATGTTTTTTAAATTAAAAGATATATTTAGTTTTTTGAACCGCATGATTTCTTTACAATGCACTCGGCATCTTGATATCCGCTTTTCGGAGATATTGCGGGACAAACGAAGCAAGATCATCAGATTCCCCTTTAAGTAGTCGTTCATATCCCAAGCGAGCGATGGTCGAGGCTCTGAGAATATGAGCATCATCCGGTGCAAACACGGCAAGCTCTCCAAGTGCCTGCCGAATTTTTTCCCGATACAGCAGCGCGCCGCTTCCCACAAATAAGTATGGCCTATCAATGCCTGAAATCACATTTTCCGGCGACAGAGCGCGAGGTTCTCCTTTGGGACATAGTTTTCCATCCGACAAACGATATCGGCAAACATAAACCTCACTTTTCCGGGCATCCATCATCACGCAGATCGGAAGATCGGACAAGACAGATTGCTGTGCCAGTGCGTCCAAGTTGGAGACAGTAACAACCGGCTTTTCGGACGCGGCAGCCAAACCTTTGATGATACTGATGCCGATTCTGAGTCCCGTAAAGCTTCCGGGTCCTTTTGCCACTGCAAACGCATCCATATTGGAGATATCAAGCTGTGACATCTTCAGGCAGGTATCCATCATGCTCATCAGATGCCGCGAATGGGTTTCCTGATTGACTATCGTGATTTCGGAAAGGAGATTGCGCCCGTTCATCACAGCAACCGAACAGCTTTTTTCAGCAGTATCTGCGGCAAGAATTTTCATGAGCTTATCGGCTTTTCAAATGCAATATCCAGAACTTCATCCATCTGTTTTACGGTGATGAATTTCAACTGTTCTTTCACGTTATCCGGAATATCGCTTAAATCTTTTTTGTTTTTTTCAGGAATAATCACGGTGCGGATGCCGCCTCTGAGCGCGCCCAAAGCTTTTTCTTTCAAGCCGCCGATGGGCAGAACTCTTCCTCTGAGCGTGATTTCTCCGGTCATTGCCACATATTTGCTCACAGGTCGCCGGGTCAGCAAAGAAATCAGCGAAGTTGCCATAGAGATTCCTGCAGAAGGTCCGTCTTTGGGAATCGCACCCGCAGGTACATGAATATGAATATCGTGTTTGTCCAAAATATTGTCATCAATTCCCAGATTGCCGAAATTGGCTTTGGCATAACTCAATGCCGCGCGGGCGGATTCCTGCATTACCTCACCGATCTGCCCAGTAATAATCAGATCGCCCTTGCCGCTGATCAGGCTGGATTCCACATACAGCACTTCTCCGCCTGCCTGTGTCCATGCCAAGCCGGTGGCAAGTCCGATCTGGCTGTCTTCCTGATCCATATCCGGGAGAAATTTGGGAACACCGAGATAATCCTCGATATTTTCCGAAGTGATTCTGAACGGTCCTTTTTCATCTTCGGCAAGTTTTCTTGCGATTTTCCGGCATAACGCGGCAATTTCCCGATCCAGATTTCTCAAGCCTGCTTCCGAAGTATATTCTCTGATGATCCGCATCATGGCTTCAGGTGCAATTGAAATCTGTCTGGCTTTCAGACCGTTTTCCTTGATCTGTCTGGGAAGCAGATATTTTTCGGCAATGGTCTGTTTTTCTTCATCTGTATAGCCCGAAATGCGGATCACTTCCATGCGATCCAGCAAGGCAGATGGAATCGTATCGGTGATATTCGCGGTCAGAATAAACATGACTTTGGATAAGTCAAAGGGAATGCTCAGATAATGATCGCTGAATTCGATATTCTGTTCAGGATCAAGAGCCTCCAGCAGCGCGGCAGCCGGGTCTCCCCGAAAATCAGAGGTCAGCTTGTCAATTTCATCCATCATAAATACCGGATTGTTCACGCCGCATTGTCTCAAAGACTGAAGAATGCGCCCCGGCAATGCACCGATATAAGTTCGCCGATGTCCCCGGATTTCCGCCTCATCCCGAACCCCGCCCAGCGAAATCCGAATGAATTTCCGGTGAACTGCTTTGGCAATGGCTCTTCCCAAAGAAGTTTTGCCCACGCCCGGCGGTCCGGCAAAACACAGAATCGTTCCTTTGCTTTTGGGATTGAGCTTTTTAACGCTTAAATATTCCAATATCCGGTCTTTGACCTTATCCAGCCCGTAATGTCCGTTATCCAGAATTTTTTTGGCATCTTTGATGTTGATGACATCCTTGGTGGATTTGCTCCAGGGCAGTTCCACCAGACAATCCAGATACGTTCGGACCATCGCGGTTTCTCCGGAATCCGGATGCATTTTCTCAAGACGTTTCAACTGCTTTCCGGCTTCGGCTTCGGCAGATTTGCTCATTTTGGCGCGTTTGATTTTCTGAGTATATTCCTCAATTTCTTTTGCCTTATCATCCGAATCGCCCAATTCTTTGTTGATGGCTCTGACCTGTTCCCGAAGATAATAGTCGCGCTGATGTTTGGAAATCTCATCCCGGACTTCGGATTGGATTTTTGCTTGAACTTCAGACAGCGCCATTTCTCGCATGAGCAGTTCATTGACCTTTTTCAGGCGTTCGAACGGATCGAGAATTTCCAAAATCTTCTGGGATTCGTCAATTTTCAGCCTGAGATTGGACGCAACCAAGTCTGCCAGTTTGGACGGATCGCGGATACCTGATCGTACCGCGGTAACATCGCTGTTCATCTCCCCGCGAAGCGTCAATATCTTTTCCGACTGCTCCCGGAGATTTCGCATCAATGCCTCGATTTCCAAATCTGTTGCCTGAATCGCCTGTTCGGGCAGCAGCTCGACTTTGACCTGATATATATGTTTGATTTTGGTATATGCGGTTATTTTTGCCTTGGAAACGCCCTGAACCAAAGCCTTGATACGTCCGTCTGGAATTTTGAGCATTTTCAGTACTCTTCCCACTGTGCCGACTGTATATATCTGATCCGGCAAAGGGTCCTCCACAGTCTGATCTTTCTGCGTGGCAAGCATCAGATAGCCTTCTTTGGCAAAGGCTTCTTCCAATGCACGCACGGATTTTTTGCGACCGATAAACAGGGGCAGCAGCATATCCGTAAAAATCACCACATCCCTGACCGGCATCATCGGCATGGTTTCTGGAACAGAATCAGTATGTTGCATACCGCTTTCGAGCATTTTCAGTAAATCGTCATTGTCCGCCTGAGCCATTAGTTCTCCTGTGATATGAATTTTTATAGAATTATTCAGCATCGGATCATTCAATCGTGATTGACAATTTACGTCTGATTGTTAATATTGTCAAGAAATTAAGCCATGAATCATGACTCATTTCCTTTTGAACCACAGCGCCGCATTCACCAGAGCAATCAGCACCGGCACTTCCACCAGCGGACCGATAACTGCCGCGAATGCCTGTCCCGAATCCAATCCGAATACCGCAACTGCTACGGCAATTGCAAGCTCAAAATTATTGGATGCTGCTGTAAAGCTTAATGTTGCAGACTGCTCATAATTCGCGCCGGCTTTCATGGAAAGATAAAACGAGGCAAAAAACATCCCCACAAAATAGATGCAGAGCGGTATGGCAATCCGTATCACATCCATCGGTAATTGAACGATATATTCACCTTTGAGCGAAAACATGACCAGAATGGTGAACAGCAGTGCAATCAGCGTGATCGGACTGATCAACGGAATGAACTTTGTTTCATACCAGTCTTTTCCTTTAGTTTTCAGACCGACAAATCTGGATAACATCCCGGCAATAAACGGAATGCCCAGATAAATGAACACGCTTTCGGCAATCTGTCCGATGGAAATATTGACCACCGCGCCTTTCAATCCGAGCCATGAGGGAAGAACCGTGATAAAGATATAGGCATACACCGAAAAGAAAAGCACCTGAAAAATCGAATTGAATGCCACAAGTCCGGCACAGTATTCCCTGTCTCCGTCTGCCAGATCATTCCACACGATCACCATCGCAATACACCGGGCAAGACCGATCAGAATCAGCCCGACCATGTATTCATGATGCCCGGAAAGAAAAGTGATTGCCAGTAAAAACATCAGAATCGGTCCGATGATCCAGTTCTGAACCAGAGATAAAATCAGTACTTTCACATTACGGAACACTCTTCCGAGTTCTTCGTATTTCACCTTTGCCAACGGAGGATACATCATCAGAATCAGCCCGATGGCAATGGGAATATTGGTGGTTCCGACCTGAAACTGATTGATAATTTTGCGAATATCAGGATAAAGATATCCGCCGCCCACGCCGATAAACATGGCGAGGAATATCCACAGCGTCAGAAAGCGATCTAAAAATGACAACTTTTTTACGGTTGAGTCGGTCATATTCCCTTCCTATTCCGATGGTTTGAATGCTTTGACATAAGCTGAAAATACGATAGTTTCCGTTCCGGCTCCGATATTCCAGCTCTGAATAATTTCGCTGCTCTGCGTTTTTGGCGTAATCGCAATATCCTGAAATCCCAAGTTGCCGAGAATCTGTCTCACCTCATCGGGTGAAATCGCACCGGAAACTCAGCCGGTATAAGCAGCAGGATTGTTTTTCAGGTCTTCGGGAATTTCTCCTGAGCGCAATACATCCGAAATACTGATTCTTCCGCCGGGCTTGAGAACCCTGAAGATTTCTTTGAAAACTGATGTTTTGCTCGGAGCCAGATTGATCACGCAATTGGAAATCACCAAGTCTGCCCAATTATCCGAAATAGGAAGATGCTCAATCTCCGCCTGATGAAATTCAACATTGCGGACAGCGAATTTTTCTGCGTTTGCCCTTGCCTTTTCAATCATTTCAGGAGTCATATCCACACCGATGATTCTGCCTCTGCTTCCCACCTGTTTTGCAGCCAGAAACGCATCGAATCCCGCGCCGCATCCCAAATCCACGACATATTCGTCTGCCTGTATTCCGGCAACCGACAAAGGATTGCCGCATCCGAGTCCGAGATTTGCCTCGCCGTTGCCCAGTGCAAGCTCTTCTTCGGAATAATCGAGCTTTCTGCCCAAATCCGAGATATTGACAAACGGAGAGTACCCGCCGCAACAACCATTGCCACATCCGGAGCTTTGGGCAACTTTGCCGTATTGCTCTTTGACCATGTTTCTGATCTTATCTTCGGATAATTCCATGATTTTCTCCTTGAATTATATCTCACACCCGAATGTGAACTGACTCAGATATCGGCTCAGTTTTTCCCTATTTTCACCAGCCAATGCCGGGCAATCATCAACTCCTTTCACCCCTTCTACTGCCATTGATGCAAACACCATACATGTAGGCTGTCCGCATTCCTTACAATTGGTTTTAGGCAGAAGCTTTAAAATTTCAATCAGTTTCGGCTGAGGCGCGGATTCGGAACTCGGCGTGATCTCGTGTCGTCTTTCCCAAGTCTCATTGATCTGATTTCTCAGCCAATTCAGAATTTTATCCGCCTCTGCTTCGTCTTTCAGCGCATTCACGGCGATTTTCTTGGAATGAATCGTAATCAGCCTGCCGTTGATTTTGAAGGTTACGGACGGCGGGTCTTTGATGAACTGATAGCCGCCCATTTCCGCATTCAGATATGGCAGGACTTCGCTCACATCTTCATCCAGATACGCGAAACAATGGACAGCTTCAAAAGACGGATTGCATTCTGCCCGGAAAATTTCTTTGCGATAAGTGTTCAGCAACATGACGGTTCTCCTTCACTCCGTTCTTCTCTATATTTCGCGGCATGAGCAGGCTTGAGAATCTGATTCTGACCTGCGACATAAGTAACCATCAGAGGAATCGAAGCCAGATGGCAGGGGATGAACACGACGCTGAGTATGCCCCAGAAGAAACAGCAGGCAGATGCAATCATCACGCCGCCGCTCATCCATTCGGTAACGGTCAGAAATAGCTGTTCCATTATTTTCCAATCCATTGTCTGATTTCTTCTTTTTTCGGAACTTTGCCCGCGCATTTCACCACGCCGTCCACCACTATCGCAGGTGTTGAAAACACACCGTATCCGGCAATCTGCATCATGTCGCTTACTTTTTCGACTTTCACATCTGCTGCTTTCATTTCCGCAACCGATTCTTTCACAAGCTTTTCCGCCTGCTGACATTTGGCACATCCGGGACCCAGAACTTTGATCTCCATAATTTCCCCTTAAATAATTGCATTCAATAAATATCCCACTATGAAAATTCCTCAGGCAACCACGCCGATAAAGA
>CAZMDM010000117.1:0-3561 GCA_964564775.1 uncultured Desulfonema sp.
GCTTCAGGAAGTCAAAAACAGAGTTACCAAATTCTATATTGACAAGGGCTATGTCAGTTCGGGCGCGGTGATCCCGGATCAGAATGTGGAAAACGGCATCATCACCCTGAAAATTATCGAAGGCAGGCTCACTCAGATCACGGTTTCCGGCAACAAATGGCTCCGATCCGGTTATGTGAAAAAACGGGCTGAACTGGCTTCGGGAGATCATCCGTTGAATATCAATGTGTTACAGGAACGACTGAAGCTGATCAAGCAGGATCCCCGGATTGAAAATGTCAATGCTGCACTGAGTCCGGGAATGAAACCCGGCGAATCTCAGTTGAATGTGGAAGTGGATGAAGCCAGACCGTATCATCTGACCACCAGATTCAATAATTACAATTCACCGGGCATCGGATCATATCGGGGCGAGTTCGAATTGTCGCATCTCAATCTGAGCGGCTGGGGCGACAGTCTGACTGTTCAATACAATCTTACCGAGGGATTGGACAATTATCTGGCAGAATACGCTGTTCCGCTCACACGATGGGATACCACGCTCAGACTGAAAGCCGAAAAAGCGGATTCTACCGTAGTGGCAGACCCGTTCAATCGTCTGGATATCGAAAGCAGTACGGAAACGTATTCTGCTGCTCTCAGTCATCCGTTTTTCAAAAGTCTTACCCGCGAAATTTCTGCGGAAATCAGACTTGAACGGCGGAAAAGCGAAACACGCCTGCTGGAACAGGGCTTTGCATTTTCTGAAGGTGTTCCTGAAAACGGGGAAACATCGGTATCTGTGCTGAGATTTTCTCAGGAATGGGTAGAGCGGAGTTTCGATCAGGTGATTGCTGCCCGCTCGACTTTCGGTTTCGGACTCGATCTGTTCGATGCAACTATCAATGACAACAGCCCGGACGGACGTTTTTTCACATGGCTGGGGCAGTTTCAATATCTGAGGCGTATCGGATTTTTGAACAGTCAGGCATTGTTCAGGACGGATTTCCGCTATTCGAATGAACCTCTGCTGCCGGTCGAGAAATTTTCCATCGGCGGCGCATCGAGCGTGCGGGGATATCGGGAAAATCTCATGACCACAGACAACGGTATTGTCAGTTCTCTGGAATGGCGCGTGCCGGTAATGAAACTGAAACTGCCCAAACTGAGCAAAGCCCAGGAAGACGGTGAAGTTCAGTTGTGTCCGTTTTTCGATTTCGGAAAAGGATGGAACACGGATCGTCCTGATCCCGATCCTTCGGATATTTACAGCATCGGACTCGGTGCAAGATGGGCAGTGAACAAAGATATACACGCTGAAATTTACTGGGGACTATCTCTCAGGAATGTAACGGTTTCCGATGAACACGATATTCAGGATGACGGCATTCATTTTCAGATCAGCGCAAATCTGTTTTGAACCGAGCCGCCCGGCTAGAAGCTGAAACACCCTCAAGGGGGTTAGAAGCAGGCTTCAGCCTGCTTAAGCTTATAGCCTTGAAATTGATTTCAAGGAATAACAATGAAAAAAATAATTCTTTTGCTTTTATGTTTTGCTTATTCCGCTCATGCACAAGACGCGGATCGCCTGATTGCCGAAGGAAACGCATGTTATCAGAAAGGCAATTTCGAGCAGGCTGCCCTGTCATGGCAAAAGGCAATCGGGCTTTCGGATAAGGAAAAAAATCCGGAAAAATATCTGGATACTGCCACGCATCTGGCATCGGCATACCAAAAGCTGGGCTATCATCAGCGAGCATTGGATCTGTTTCGGGATGCCCTGCCGATTGCCAAGAAAAGTCAGGATAAATATCGAAATATTTTATTTCTCAACGGATTGGCAGATGCGTATCTGACATTGGGAGAAGGCGATGAAGCAGATAAATATCTGTCCGAAAGCGCGGATCAGGCGCGTCAGGCAGACAACCCCGCGATATTGGCAGCAGTGCTTACCAATGTGGGCAATGTCCTTGCCGCAGACGAAGATTATGAAGGCGCGTTATCTGCTTACGAAGAAGGGGTTGAAAGCAGTGCAAAATGCAAAATGCAAAATGCAAAATGTGAAGAGTTGAAAGCAGGACTGCTTCTGAATATTGCGCGGGTTGCGTTTCTTGACGGGGAAGATGAGGATGTTGTTTCGGCTTATGATGAGGCGGCTGCTGAGATCGGAAAGCTGCCGGATTCCTATCAGAAAACTTCGTATCTGATTTCTTTGGCGCTGCTTGCTCGGAAAATTCATAAAGATATGCCGAAATCCGGGATCATCGGAAAAGCAGTTGATGCGCTGAATACTGCCAAAAATATTGCTGAAAAATCCGGGGATGCCAGAACACTTTCATATACTTACGGTTATCTGGGGCAGATATATGAAGATGAAAAACGCTATACCGAGGCAATGAATCTGACTCGCCGTGCGATTTTTTATGCCCAGCAGGGAAAATATCCTCAGATACTGTATCTGTGGCAATGGCAGAGCGGACGATTGTTCAAGGCGATGGGAAATAGGGAAGATTCGGTAAAATCTTATAAAAATTCAATTGATGTCTTGAATCCCATCCGTCAGGAATTGTTTAGAGGATATCGCAGCACTCAGGACGCATTCAACGAAAGCGTCAAGCCGGTATATTTGGGATTGGCGGATCTGCTTCTGAAACAGGCGGAAAATATTTCAGATGTTCAGGCTCAAGAGGCAAAACTCAGAGAAGCGCGGGATGTGCTTGAACTGCTGAAAACTTCGGAATTGCAGGATTTTTTTGCAGACGAATGCGTTGTGGCAATGCAGAAAAAAACGGCATCTGTGGATCGGACGCCGCCCAAAACTGCGGTATTGTATCCGATTCCGCTGCCTGACAGACTGGTTCTGCTGCTGACTTTGCCCTATGGCATGAAGCAGATATCGGTTCCGGTAGATTGGAATACGCTGAGAGAACGGGTAACGCTTTACCGGCACAGATTGCAGACTCGGACAAACAACCGTTTTCTGCATGAGTCATGGCAGTTGTATGACTGGCTGATCCGTCCCATTGAAAAAGACTTGGATGCGATTGAAGCGGATACGCTGGTGGTTGCGCCGGACGGACCCCTCAGATTGTTTCCGTTTTCCACGCTGAATGACGGCAAGCAGTTTCTGATCGAAAAATACGCCATCGCTACGGTTCCCGCAATCACGCTGACAGACCCGAAACCTATCGAAGCAAAAAATATCAATATTCTGTTATCCGGGTTGTCGGACGGAGTGCAGGACTTTTCGCCGCTGCCGAGTGTTACCGCGGAACTCAGAGATATCAAAGCGATCATGGACGGTAAAGTGCTGTTCCAAAATAAGGATCACAATATTGATAATCTGACGAATGCGTTCAAAAAAGAGCCGTATTCCATAGTCCATCTGGCAACACACGGCGTATTCGGCGGAACCCCCAAAGAGTCATTTCTGCTGACCTACGACAGCAAACTGACAATGGATAAGCTGGAGTGGTTGATCGGATTGAACCGTTTCAAGGAAAATCAGGTGGAACTGCTGACCTTAAGTGCGTGTCAGACCGCTTTGGGTAATGAACGGGCAGGATTGGGACTTGCAGGTGT
>CAZMDM010000118.1:0-14322 GCA_964564775.1 uncultured Desulfonema sp.
TATTTATGCAGAATTCACAGAGGACACCCGGAATGAACTATGGGAAACTCCCGAAGATTTGATAAGAGATGTTCTGGCTGACCTGCCTCGCTATGCTTCCGGAGAAATCGGCGGCAATCTCATCTTCAAATATCGTTATAAAGGTATTATGGAAAACTTTTCCGATCTTCATCGGATCGCGTTCGGATATCTGAGAAAATATCTGCATTCGGAAAACGCTGACAATGAAGATATTATAAATGATATTGAAAAATATTCTTTATGCCATAAAAACGATATGATGAACAGAGATATTGATGAAATTCATCATTTCGGCTATGATATTGTGAAAATGATTTCCGATCCCTCACTCTCAGAGATCGGATACATCCGAAAGCATACGCAAATCCGATTTTATCATACGGAAGCCCAGAAAGAAATCTTCCAAAGACAATTGAGTTTCTACGGTTCGGATAATAGCAGATTCAGACTGTTGATGGCAAGATATCCGATCAAACGCTTTTATCGGATTGCCGAAGTGGTGTGATATATAACGATGACAGATTATTATAATGATACTGCGGCATTGATTCCGGCTGCGGGAATGGGGACGCGATTGGGGCTGGGACCCAAAGCATTTTTGAAAATCAATGGCAAGACATTGCTTCGGATAGTGGTTGAAAAACTGTCTCGATGCGTACCGCGCATCATTGCTGCCGTGCCTCCCGGCTTTGTCGGTCAGGGAGAAGAGGAGGTCGGAAATATCGCTGAGGTGATCGAAGGCGGAGCCTCACGTCAGGAAACAATTTTCAAACTGTTGAATCAATGCAGCGAAGATATTGTTCTGACTCACGATGTTACGCGTCCGTTTGCCAGCCTTTCCCTGATGAATGCGGTGATCTGCGCGGCAAGAGCATCCGGCGCGGCTATCGGAGGTATTCCGAGTCAGATTCCGATCATGCTTTGCGAGAATGGCTCCGGTTTCGAAATCGTCAGCAAAGAACGGTTCATGATTCCTCAATCTCCGCAGGCGTTCAGACGGGAGATTCTGACACAGGCATATCAATATGCTCTCAGCCGAAATATCGAAACGCAGACCACTCTGGAAATTGTCGAAATGATCGGAAAAGCGATTACGATTGTTCCGGGAGAAGAAAAAAATATCAAAATCACAACGCCGTTCGACTGGGCAATAGCCAGTCAGATACTTGCACCGGAGATAGAATGAGTACGGAGACTTTTGAAAAACACGGTTCGGAAATTTTTCTGTGGAACGAGACTTGTAATCCTTCCGATTATGTTGAAGCCGAATATTACCTTGAAACGGCTGCTGATCCCATGCACGCGGCAATTGCCATTGCCAAAGAACAAAGCGCGACCACATCCGAAATTCCCGGAATTATCGGAAAACACGATCTCCAACCTTTTTCCGCGCGGGTAATCTCCGCAGAAATCATCGGAGAAACTTCAAATCAGTTGCTGCCCCCGTATTGGCTGAAAACACCGGTATATACCCTTGCTCATGCCAAGCCATCCGGGTTTTGGAAAATCAGAGCCAGAATCGCATATCCGATTGCCGATTTCGGATACAGTCTCACTCATCTTTGGAATGCTGCGGGTGGAGAAATTCACAGGCTCGGATTTTTAAATGCGGTCAGGCTGACGGACATTGTGTTTCCGAGCGAGTATCTGAGTCATTTTTCAGGTCCCCGATACGGAATTATCGGAATCCGTCAGAAACTCGGGATCACGGATCGTCCCTTGTTTTGCCGCTCCATGCGCCCGGCAGTGGGAATGAATACGTCTCAGATGCTTGAAATCAATCGGCAGGTGCTGATGGGCGGATTCGATATGGTCAAAGATGATGAACTGACCGCAGATACGCGGATATCTGTTTTCAAAGAGCGCGTGATCAGAATGATGAAGATGCTCAGAGAAGTCGAAGACAAAACCGGGGAAAAGAAATACTATATTGCCAATATCATTGATGATATTTCAAAATCCTTCGAATTGGCAGATATTGCCGCCCAAGCCGGAGTGAACGGGGTGTTGCTTGCACCTGCGATTCAGGGAATTAACATTGCCAAAGAAATTGCCCGGCGCACCGATCTTGCAATTCTATCCCATATTACATGGCAGGATTGCCTGAGCCGCCATCCGAAATTCGGGATCAGCGATGCCTGTTTTTTCAAACTTCAGAGGATTTGCGGGGCGGATATGTTGATTCTGCCGGGAAATTTTGCAACAGAGATGGCGGATGATCGGGAATCTTCGGAAAATCTGAAAGCCTGCATCGGAACGCTCGGCAGCATAACAGCAAGTCTGCCGGTGATTGCCGGAGGAAAAACTCCTGAACAGCTTCAGCATTATGTCAGATGTATCGGAAATACGGATTTTATGATTATTGCTGCTTCGGCGGTTGATCGTCATCCGAAGGGTCCCGAAGCCGGTGCAAGGGTGTTTCGGGATGCTTGGGAAACAGCATAAATTTCAGACAGAATTTCTCAAGAGAGCTTTCTCATGCGGGTTTTTGCAGACAGGTTTTTAAAAATCGGCTCATCACATCCGATATGTCAGGATTATGCGGTTTCGGATGAATTTCCGATCCCTCATGTCATTGTTTCGGACGGATGTTCCTCCTCTGAAATGACAGACATAGGAGCAAGGATTCTTGTATTGTCGGCACGGAAATATCTGCTTGCTCAGATCGGGCGTTCGGATCAGATCAGATATGACACACTAGGAACTGCGATCATCCGACATGCCGAAAGCATTGCCCGGGAACTGGATTTGCCATCTCACTGCCTTGATGCAACCCTGCTGATCGGCTATCTGTACAATGAAGCGATCCATGTTCATCTGTTCGGGGACGGCGTGATCGGACTTGCGGATACTGACGGCAATATCTCGATAACGGAGATTTCATTTACCGCTAATGCGCCGTATTATTTATCTTATCGGATTGATAAGCATCGGAATGATCTGTATCGGCAGAGCGCTTATATGCAGCAGATTGGAGAAAAGATTCTGCCGCCAGATAGTCCGATCAGTTTTTCGTTTCCGATCAGCCGATATGCGACAATTCTGCTGTCTTCGGACGGCATCAGTTCGTTCATCGATTCTCAAGGCAGAAAGCTTGCGACATCTGAAGTCATGCACGCATTCACGGCATTCAAAAATTATGCAGGTCGGTTTCTCACGCGGCGGGTGAAACGGGCTATTCAGGAGTTTCAGAAAAATGGATGGAATCATTATGATGATATCGGCGTGGGAGCATTCTGCATCAGACCTGAACCAGAATAGCCGGGTTATCAAACCGGGATGAGCATTTTTTGTGTTGATTTTTCTGTCCTGTCAGGTGTATTTTCGGCAGATCAAACTATTGGGAGAATGATGATGCAGGAATACACGATTTATCCTCTGGTTGTGGGAATCAACGAAACCGATCAGGGCGTGATGACCTATCTCAAAGACTACGGAAAACGCATTTTGCTGCCGATTTATGTTTTTTATATCAAAGGCGGAGACAAAAACATTCTTGTAGATACCGGTATGGAGCAGGTGGTGGTATCGGATGAAATTCGGAAAAAATGCGGTTTTGAAATTTTCGAATTCGAAGACGCGCTTGCCTCTGTGGGCTTGAGTCCTGAAAAAATCGACGCGATCATTCATACGCATCTTCACAACGACCATTGCGAAAACGATTATAAATGCCCCGATGCGGAAATTTATGTTCAGCAGAAGGAATTCGAATTTCTGCAAGACCCGCATCCTCTGGATCATCGCTATTACCCGGATATTCTGGATAATCTGAACGTGATTCAGGTGGATGGAGACGCGACGCTGTTTGACGGAATCGATGTGATCTTCAGTCCCGGACATTCGGTCGGCGGACAGTCCGTGTCTGTCAATACTGCCAAAGGAAAAGCTATTATTACCGGATTTTGCTGCAATGACAAAAATTTTCCCGCAAGAGGCGCCGCAATTACGCCTGGAGTTCATATCAACGCGATAGAGGCGTATCAGTCTATTCAGAAGATTCGGGACATGGCGGATATTCTGATTCCGCTGCATGACCTGTCTGTCGGAAGCATGAAACAGATTCCGGCGTAAGTCTGCGGTAAAACCCGAAATAAAATCAGACGCTTTCTCGTATCTGAATGTAGATTATGGAGCGATTATCCGGGCGAAGATATGGAAGGCTGCTATATCGGCATCAATTTCAAGACGGTTCCGGGCGTGGTGAAATCGCCCGGAGCAAAAATGCCGACAAAGAACGAAGACTTGGAAGCAGATATTCCTCTTGAAGCGTATAATCCGGCTTCAGCTTATAAATCGCTTTGTTTCCGACAGAGTATAATTTTTCGAACTTCAAGGAATTATCAAAAAATTTATAAAATTCGGCGCTGACCAGCAGATGGGTGATTCCCATCTCTTTCAGAATCGAAGAATCGGGATTGATATACACCATGAGAATGTCCGGTGAAGGAGAATGAAAGCGGATATCTTGTTCCGAAGATGCCTCAAATGTAACATGGGCATAGCGATTATATTCGGATATATAGCGATGTTCAGGATCGAATTTCTTCCAAAAATCGAACAGAGGATAAGAGTGAGTCCCGTTGACAGCTTTCACACCGATCATTCTGAACAGATTGGGCGTTACCCAATCGCTGAAAGCAGCCCATTTCGTATTGCCGTTTTCGCGTTTATTGATTTCCAATATTTTTTGAGATAACTCATTGTTATAAATAAACGATGTTCCTCCCGATACAATCGGATTGAATCTGACTGTCGAAATCAGAGAAATCAGAGCTAATAAAGCAACCGCTGTTTTTTTCTTCTCCATATTCAGGAAATAATATGTGAATAATCCGATGATAATGCTGACAGCACCGACATAAGGAGATGAAATCTGATCGAAATGTTGTCCAAGCTGTTTTCCTATAAAACACAATGATATGAACCACAGAAAGGAAATCACAATACGTTCTCTTCGGTCAGTATTATGGGAATCAGATAAAAAGGAAACGATCAGGATAACATCGGCAATTCCCAATCCGATGATTGAACGACCGGATTGCATCAGATAAAACAATGAATATTTACTGAATATCGGTGAAAATCCGATAAAAATATAAAATAATAATATCATGAAATATCCGATTATAATTATTGAAAATTTATTGTTTATCTTTTTCTGAGATACAATTCTCCATAGTATCACCACAATGATCGGGGGAAAGAAATACAGGAAAGAACTTGCCTCACATATATTTCCCAAAAATTCCCATTTTATATCGGTATGGGTGATATAAAACATCGTAAAAAAAATATTTCTGAATAACAACCCTAAATTCTGATCTCCTCCCACACAAAACCTCTGCCCCGGATAAACCGTATTCATCATTATTTTTATAATATCTTTTGCAGTAACATAATATGTCATTCCCGCAAACGCCAGAATACACAGCGAAATAGCAATGGCGGATATGCGATACCGCGCATGAAGCCGCATATTGTAATCCTTATAACGATCAGCAAGCATCCCTATCATCATAAATATCAGCAGATAAGCACAGGATACCTGAAACGGAGGATAGACAAAATTCAGAGTGAAACACGATAATGCCCAGCCGAAAACAAGCCCGTGAATCATAATTGTTTTTTTATTCCGGCTGAAACATAAATAACAATATGAAATAAAAGCTAATCCCATGAATATCGGAATTTCGGCTTTGTGAAAGCTCCAGAATTGAAAAAAAGGTGCGAACAGTAAAAAGATGCTGCCTGCTGCGGAAAGATAAAAATCATTTCTCGAAATAATCATGAATACCAGAAAAAATACATAAAACATTCCGAGAACCATAAATTGCCACATCCATGACAATCCGTAATCGGCTCCGATGAAAAATCCCCATACGCTGGGTCTGAAAAGGGTTAAAATATGTTTTATCGGAACTTTGGAATGGGGAATCATATTCAGACCTGTGCCGATATTCTTATTAATCAGAGGATATTTCGGATCATGCGAAAGCTGTGCAAGCATCAGCGGTATTTCGACAGCCCAGTCGTCAGACCTTATACCTCTGTCGCTTCCCAGTATAATATCCTTTTTTGCGGAGCTATCAATATACTCCCTCCACATGGAAATCGAATATCCGTGTATTTTCATCGATAACGCTGTTATGAACAAAGCGCATAACAGCAAAATCAGCCTGATATGTTTTTTATCAAACTCAATCAGACTCTTTCCATCGGAAACATCATTGTATGATAGCTGAAAATTCATTTTTCGTTCACCTTATAGATAGTTTTGTTCTGAAAAGCATACAGCTTTTCGAATTTTTGATTGTTATCAAAAAAAGGAATATCCTCGTCAACAGCCAGAACATGAGTTATTCCCATCCGATTCAATACATCCGATGACGGATCAATATAGACAAAGAGCAGATCGGGTTCCGGCGAGTGAAATCGGATTCTGTCTGTTGAGGATGCCTTGAAGTGGACATGAGCATAGCGATTATACTCAGACATATACTGATGCTGAGGATCGAATTTTTCCCACAGATCGAACATCGGATGCGAATGGGTTCCGCCGACAGATTTTACGCCGATCATTCGGAACAGATTCGGTAATATGGATGAACTGAAGACAGCCCAATTGGTTTTTCCGCTCTCAGCCTTGTTTATTTCCAATATTTTTTCGGATAGCTTATTGCTATAAATAATTGAACTTCCTCCTGAAACAACAGGGTTGAACCAGAATGTCGAAAGAAAAGAAATTATGGCTAACAGCGATATGCTTATTCTCTTTTTATCAATATCTGCAAAGTAATATACAAAGATTCCCATCAGAAAAGATACGACAATCACATAAACATCCGAAATCTGCTCCGAATAGGTTTTTAACTGTAATCCGGCGGATATCAACATAATAACATAAGCCACAGAAATTATTATGCGTTCCACATGATTCATATTTCGGGCGTTCGATAAAAATGAGACGATCAGAATCACATCGGCAATTCCCAAGCCGATAATTGCCCGATAAGTTGACATCAGATAAAACAACGAATATCTGCTCACCGAAGGATAAAAGCCAATAAAGCTGTAAAACAATATAAGAAAAATATATCCCACTATAAGGATTGAAAATTTCTCTGTGATTTTCCTGTGATAAAATATCCGGCATAAAACAGCAGCCATGATTATCGGAAAGAAATACAAAAAAGAAGCAACTTCAGATATATTAATCCATTTTATCGGAAATTTCAGATCAATATGGGCAATATAAAACGGGGTAAAAAATATATTCCTGAAAAGTACTCCGAGAGTCTGATCTCCTCCCACCATAAATCGCTGCCCCGGGTAAATCGTGTTCATCATTATTTTTATGACATCTTTGGCAGTAACATAATACGTCATTCCCGCAAACGCCAGAATACAAAGAGAAACAAGCATTGCCGACATGCGATATGAAGCAAAAAACCGCATATTGTAATCTTTACAGCGATCTGCAATAATTCCGATCATCATAAATATCAGCAGATAGGCACAGGATACCTGATACGGAGGATAGACGAAATTCAATGTGAAACACGATAATGCCCAGCCGAAAACAAGCCCGTGAATCATAATCGTTTTTCTGCTCTGGCTGAAACATATATAACAGAATGAAATAAAAGCCGATCCCATGAATATCGGGATTTCAGCCATGTGAAAACTCCAGAATTGAAAAAAAGGAGAAAAGAGCAGAAACAGGCTCGCCATTACGGAAAGATAGAAATCATTGCGCGAAATGATCATAAAGACGAGAAAAAAAACATAAAACACGCTGAAAACCATCATCTGCCACATCCATGACAATCCGTGATCGGCTCCGATGAAAAATCCCCATACACTAGGTCTGAAAAAAGTCAGAACATGCTTTATCGGGACTTTGGAATGAGGAATCATATTCAAGCCGGTTCCGATATTCTTGTTGATCAGAGGATATTTCGGATCGTGCGAAACTTGTGCAAGCATCAGCGGTATTTCGACAGCCCAGTCGTCTGAGCGTATGGGTCTGTCTGTTCCGAGTAAAATATCTTTTTTCGCGGAACCGTCAATATATTCCCTCCACATAGAAAACGAATATCCGTGAAGCTTGAATGATACCGCAATTACAAAAAAAATACATAGCAGCAAAATCAATCGGAGATGCTTTTTATCAAAAAGAATCAATGACTGCATCTGCATCTTCTATCCATTCACCCGGATTCCGAAATCATCCCGCTCTCTGGTGAGATTGATGTTGTAATATGGATCATTTTCGATATATTTCTGCCATTTTTTCGCCATATATTCACGCTCGGAAATCACTCTCTGATATTTTTCAGGATGATCGCGCTTCAATGTCTCATCATTGTCATCACCTCTGCTGACAGATTCATGATGATACAGCAGAGAATATGGCGTATAAATCACCCGATAGCCTTTGTCAATCGCCTTTAAGCATAAATCCACATCGCTGTAAGCAATTTTCAGATTATCCGCATCCAAACCTCCCAATTCCTCAAACACTTCTTTTCGCATCAGCAGACATGCGGCGGTTACAGCGCTGTAATTTCTGATAAGGTTTGCCAATCCGAAATAACCGTTATCATGCGCCGGAAAATGCTTGAACGCATGACCGGCAATGCCCAGTCCCATGACAACTCCGGCATGTTGAACCGTGTTGTTCGGATACAAAAGCTTTGCACCGACCGCGCCGACCTCTTTTCGCTGCCCATGCTCCACCATTGCGGACAGCCATTCATTGGAAATCACTTCGGTATCGTTGTTGAGCATGAGAATATATCTGCCATCCGCCTGTGATACGGCATAATTATTCATGTCCGAAAAATCGAACGGCTTGTCGTATCCGATAATTCGGATATTGTCGCGTTTGCCGATATGATTCAGATAATCGAGTGTCGAAGATTCCTGACTCTGATTATCTACAAGCAAAATCTCATAGTTATGATAATCGGTTTTTTCAATAACGCTTGAAACGCATGTGTTCAACAGATCAACTTTATCTCTGAACGGAATGATAATCGAAACTTTGTCCGGCTGAAGAATTTTGCGCCGGATTCGGTAAGAGCCGACAAAATGACCGTCTGACACATCACCGGCAATTTTGTTGCGTTCAAGATAATCGCTCAACGCTTTTTTAGCCGAAATGTAAGCGTAGTTTTTGGCATCGGTTGCCATTGCCGCAGAACCGGGAATTTTCCGCCAATGATACAATATTTTGGGAATATGAGCGATCTTATCCGAATCGGTTTTTTCGGTAAATCTCAGCATGATATCGTAATCCTGAGCGCCGTCGTATCCGGCTCGGAACCCGCCGACCGCTATCAGTTTTTCCCGCCTGAAGATAGTGAAATGACAGATATAACTCATGCACAACAGCAGATCCGGCGAATAATCCGGCTTGAAAAATGGATCCGAACGTCTCTGCTGAATGTCAATTTTATCCTCATCACTGTAAATCATATCCAGATTCGGATTCTGATTGAGCAGTTTCACGTTTTCATACAACGCATCCCGCGTCAGCTCATCGTCATGATCCAATGTGCCTGCAAACTCGCCTGTGGCAAGCTTCAATGCCTCATTATACGCGACCGACATGCCCTGATTCTGGGCAAAATATTTGACTTTGATGCGCTTGTCTTTTTTAGCATATTTTTCAAGCGTTTTTCGGATATGCGGTTTTGGAGACGCATCATCCACCATGCAAAGCTCCCAGTTCGGATACAACTGATGGATGACGGATTCGATGGCTTTCTCCAGCCACATCTGATCCACATTATACACCGGCATGATGATGCTGATTTTGGGTTTATACTCAAATCGGGCAATATCTGCCTGAATCTGACGAATTTTTTCATCGGTCAGCGCATGATTTTTCATCCAAATATCATAATCGTTTTCGATCAGGTCAGTGATGATCGGTGCTTTGTTGCGTTTCAGATAGCCTTTGGCTTTGGATAAAAATGTCCTGAATCCTTCTTTGCTGAGAGTCAGCGCGCTTTTCTGAAGCAAGGGAAATTTTGCCAAAAGCCAAAAATAAAAAAATTTTCTCAGCATTTCAGCAAAACGCCACACTTTCGAAGCTTTGATAATCTTCAGTTCGGCTTCGATATTGCGGATATGGGTTTCTTTGAGATCAACCTGCTTTGCGGTCTGATCAAGCTGTGCTGCATAAGCATCTCTTTGAGCAATGATATCGGCAATCTGCTGGTCTTTGCTGTAATTGATTCCCTGAAGATCAGAGAGATTTTCGCTGAGATCGGCAATCGCTTCCTCTTTATCCAGGATGCTGGCTTCAAGATTTCCGACATGCGCGTCTTTATTCCGAATCAGACTTTCCAGAGTCGTGATATGCGCGTCTTTGTCAATAATGGTATTTTCAAGCGCATGAATCTGAGAGTTCTTGTTTTCGATAATATCATCGAGATTACGGATATGCGTATCTTTGCTGGCAATCATAGCTTCAATATTGCGAATATGAGTCTCTTTATCTTTCAGATTTATCTCGGAGTTTTGTATCTGAATATCTTTACTTGCGATAACGCCCTCAAGATTTCCGATATGAGCATTTTTATCGCTGATCGCATCCTGAAGTTGTCTGATATAATTGTCTTTTTCGTGGATGAGATCGGATGAGACAAGTTCTTTTTCCCGAATATCCGCTTCAAGATATTGAATCAGTTTCTCCGATTGATGATGCAAAGTATTTGAAATATCTGTCAGATAGGATTCTTTGAAGATTTCTTCAGGCAGCATTTCATCGGAAGCAAACACAAGTATTGAAGAATACGCTTTTTTATCATTCGAAGATAAGACAAAACCATCTTCGCCTTTTTCGATAGCGAGTGTCTGCACGGGAAATGATTGTCGGTTCAATGGGAAAATGTCCGACACCGGATAAATCTGCTGACCGAAGAGGTATATATATTTGAAATAAGGTGATAATAAGGCATTCAATTCATCTGTAGGCTGATTTTTTGCAGAAATCGCCAAAATTCCGTTCGATGTCAATACCGGCTTGATGGTATTCACCAGCGAAGTTATCTTATCCGTCTGAGATACAGAACAAGACACCACATCATACATGCCAGTAGGAATATTGTCGGATTCTGAAATCTCCAACAATTTTTTTCCTTTGCCAATTTCCCGAATCAATGCCCGGCAATGAAACGATTGATATTCATCCGAAATATCTTGAGGCGTTACCGACATTTCTGCCTGTCTGGCAAATCTGGCTTCAAGCTGCTTCTGAGCATTCAATACATGGGGATTATCCACCCAATGAGCATATCGCTGATGAATCCGACATAACGAATTGTAAAATGATCTGCGATTCCCCACTCTGATCGAGGAGCGATCTGTCTTGGTTGTATATGCCGCAGTCGTTTCCCGAATGTGAAAAAATTTGTACTTCCGGGAAAATCGGATCCACAAATCCCAATCTTCATGCGTGCCGAGTGTTTCGTCAAACAGTCCGGTTTCATCAAGAATATGTCTTGCATGAGCAATATTCAGGGTCGGAATATAGTTTCCGATCAGAAGCTGCTCAGAATCAAAATCCGAACTGAAAACGACTTTTTCATATACCGTTACATAGCGATCCGTTATCCATGATTGAATTCGTTCATGGGAATCCGTATAAGCGACTTTATATTTTCCCTGCTCAAGCACAGCTATCAGCGTCTCCAAATGATTCGGATAATACCGATCATCATCATCCAGATAGGCAATATATTGTCCTTTCGCAGCTTTCAATCCTGTATTTCTTGCGGCTGCGGGACCGCGATTGTGATCATGTTTCAGATAAACGATTTTTCCATCCTGATTCATCTCATCAATCAGATCGCCGACTTCTTCGCCGCCGTTATTGATGACAATAATTTCAAAATCCTGATAGGTTTGTGCAAAAATGCTTTTCAATGCGTCTTTGAGAAAGGTTTTACGATTATATGTCGGAACAATTACGCTGACTTTGGGATGACCCACCCCTGCCCCTCCCAAGAGGGGATTAAAAGAACTAACCTGCATTGTCAAATCCTTTGATTGTGAAATTATGGCATCACCCGTTTCCGGCGACAGTTTGGCAAAATGATCGAAAAAGATCGAAAGAATTCCTTTTTGTCTCAGAACATCCGAATCCCACACGGAAAAGGCTTCTGCGTGAGTAACATCGGGCGACAAGGTAAACGTTCTGAAACGATTCAGAGACAGCCATATATCAGTGAAGATTTTATCAACAAGCTGGCTCTGATATGTCTGAATTGCCTGCGTTTTTTTATCGAGAACATCGGTGATATTGACGACCGCATTGACCATGCTCAACGGCTGATTGACTTCGTAAAATGCGATTTTAAAATTAAAATCATAATTTCGGATGACTTTTTCAAACCAGAACACAGCAGCACGATGATCCGGGTGAAATTCCATCGGCGAAGGAATATAGATCAATTCCGCATCAAAGCTTCTGATTGCATCTGTCATCCGATTCAGAACGCCTTCGGAATCGGCAAGATGGCGATCTTCATATTGCCAGAATTCGATATTGCTGATACCGAGAATTTCGCAGGCTCGTTTTGCCTCTTCTTGCCGTATCGCAATATAATCCGGCTTGGAAATACGATCCGAAACGTTTGCCTGCGCGCCGTTGGTCAGAATAATGACTTTGACAGCATCTCCGGCAGCCGCATGAAGGGCAATGCTTCCGCCGCAGCCGATAGTTTCATCATCGGGATGAGGTGCAAACACGATTACCCGGTGTCCGGTCAGATGAGTCGTTTGGTATGGAATCAGATGCTCTTCGGTTTTCATATATGCCATTCGTGTTTCATAAAATGTTTTCCGTACAATTCCGATGTTCTGATAATATCAATCACTTCGGATACTTTGACATCATAGACATGAATCCCGTGATCGTCCAGCAGCACACCGAAAGCTTTGTACGAACCGCTGATAAAATGAATATCGGGAAAAGCCACCGATACGGTTAATGATTGCTTTACGGATACCGGCGCAAGATTATCCCACTTGGTGGTTGTGCCGAAAATCACATCATCCCCGGAAATCGTCTGAAATCCGATACCGATATGAATCTTTTTTTCATCACGGCTTTCGATATGGATTTCTATCGTCAGATGATCTCCTTTTCGGGCTTCGGTAACCGCAACACCTTCGGAATTTACAACGCGGATATCTGAAATTCGGATCGGAGAACTTGAGTACGGATCAGCCTGATTTTCTTCTTCGTATTTGCGCTGAGACCATTTTTCATAAGCGGTGATGACGCTGTTCTTATCTCCCAAAGCCTCGATTCTGCCGCTTTTGACCCACATTGCTTTTTCGCACAATTCCGAAATATGATACATGCTGTGGCTGCAAAAGATAATGGTTTTGCCGGATTTCCGAAATCCCATCATCCGGTCAATACATTTTTTCTGAAATCGCTGATCTCCGACACTCAATGCCTCGTCAATCACCAAAATATCCGGGTCAACGCTGGTAGCAATCGAAAATGCAAGCCGGACATACATGCCGGACGAATAAATTTTGACCGGACGATCAATAAATTCGCCAAGTTCGGAAAACTCAATGATCTCCTGTTCTTTTGCTTTGATTTCTTCCTGTTTCAATCCCAGCAATGACGCGTTGAGATAAATATTCTGTCTGCCGGTAAATTCGGTGTGAAAGCCCGCGCCGAGTTCCAACAAGGCAGACACCCGACCGATTTTCGTGACCATCCCGGAAGTCTGGCGCAAGGTTCCTGCCAAAATCTTGAGCAGCGTACTTTTTCCCGCGCCGTTATCGCCCAGAATCCCCATACTTTCGCCTTGGGCTACGGAAAAAGAAAGGGATTGCAATGCTGAAAAAGCCTGATGATACGGCTTTCTGAAGATCACTTCTTTCAGGCGGTCAATCGGCTTGGCATAAAGCTTATAGATTTTGGAAACATTTTGAAATTCAACCGACAGCATGGATCAGAACAGGTCTCCGTCTGCCATCGTATAGAAAATATGCTCCGATGCCCATTCGAACGATAAAGATTCATCAAAGGTTCGTCCGGTGGGAACAATGCCTAAAGGTTCGGGAAGAGCGATGAACCCGGTTTCAATCAAAGTTTTGCTTGTAAAATGCGGCGCAGGAAGCCATGTTTCGATATGTTTTACACCCATGTCGGATAATTCGGACGCGATCAGGCTTACAAAATCACATATCATTTCAGATGAATCAGGCATCAGAATATCCACCAATATCGCTTTATCATCTTTGATCAGACAGGCAGCATAAGCA
>CAZMDM010000119.1:0-5419 GCA_964564775.1 uncultured Desulfonema sp.
ATGGATATCAGATGATATAATCCGTAAATACAGCCATATATTATCAGAAATGGCATCCCGAAAAGCGAAATCAACACGCAGGATCGGAAAAAAACATGGTGATCACGGCTCTGGGAATAGCGTTTCAAAAATTCACGAGCATCTTTTTGCGTCATATTCAGAAATACTTCCGCGTCTTTCCGGCTCATTTCCAGATCAACCGGAATATTCGCATCAATGCTGAGATAATTGTATTGAAGCAGAAGATTTTCTGCTCGTTTTTTTAATATCTTATCTTCAATAGACAATCTGCATGTTCTGAGCAGCTTCTGAGCCGGAGATTTGAATACTTCCGCAGCGTATAGCGTATAGTTGTAATAAAAATTATTGATCTGCAATCCCACGGGATTCGAAAGCAGTACCTTATCCCGGAAATTCAGAAATACCGTGATATTCATCCGGCTGATGCCGATGCCCACGATAATCATAATCAGAAGGACATGAATGAGTGTGCGATTGAATTTTCGCGGCTGTTGAGAAATATCGCTTTGCTCCGACAAAGTGTTACGCATCACAGCTATCACAGCGGCAGGAATGAAAATAAAAAATGTCGTACCGATAGGGCAGAATCCCCGAAAGTTAACAGCAGCAATCATGCTGATCCACCATATTGTAAGAACCATCAGAAACCATCTATTCCGATGACTTATCCGTTGCCACGCCCATATCGCACCTGCGGTAATCAGCGATAATGCCATTCCGATACTCAGCGTGAAAAACAGTCCTCCGTAAAAAGCAGGAGCTATGTTTTTCAGTGAGGGCATGATGCGCTCATTCGGAATCGGAAGATAACCGGCTTCTTTTATGGCGACAAGAGATTGATACAGATCGAGATCGGACTGACGCACATGAAGCGTTGCCAAAAGCTGAGATACGGTCACTCCGATCAGAACTGCCTTGAAAATAACGGTTTTCATATCAGATCAATCTAAGGTAGTACGGCGGTAAGGGCATAAATTTTCATGACTGACAGCATGCCGCGTGGTAAGAACAAGATGGGCTGCCTGATGAATCAAACATCAGACAGCCCTTATTTATAAACAGTTCGTTATCACCGAGCTGTCATTATTTATGAAGTGGTGCCGAAGGGGAGACTCGAACTCCCACCGGGAACCCCCGACTAGACCCTGAACCTAGCGCGTCTGCCAGTTCCGCCACTTCGGCACAATTTGAAAAAAGATTGATTTATTCAAAAACATGCCTTATATATATTGTTTTACATGCCTTGTCAAGCCAATTTTTATTAAAGACCGGAAAATCAGCATGAAAGTTATCAAAAATCT
Source organism: uncultured Desulfonema sp. (assembly GCA_964564775.1). Classification (GTDB taxonomy): domain Bacteria; phylum Desulfobacterota; class Desulfobacteria; order Desulfobacterales; family DYRC01; genus DYRC01. Next base: position 1,323 of record CAZMDM010000119.1, read on the forward strand.
TGAAACCATTCAAGAACCTTTTAAAAATGCCGTGATTGCCATCGGCAATTTCGACGGCGTGCATCTGGGGCATCAGGCATTGTTCCACGAAGTTGTCGAAAAAGCAGATGCGATTGGCGGTACACCGATTGCCATGACATTCGAACCGCATCCGATACGGGTGCTGAAAGGCAACGGTTATCCGCCCCTGATCACGCTTTACGAACAAAAAGTCGAACTGATTTCGAGATCGGGAATCGAAGTGCTGATCTGTGTGCCGTTCAACCATGAATTTGCATCGGTTTCGGCTCGTTCATTTCTGCAAGACATTCTGATCCGGCAGATCGGCATGAAAGCGATGGTGGTCGGCGGGGATTACGCGTTTGGCAGAAACCGGGAAGGAAATCTGGAATTTTTAAGACAAGCCGCAGCACCCATGAATTTCGAGTTGATTGTTGCGGATTGGATACAAACGCCGAGCAACGGAAAAGCCCGGATCAGCAGCACCCGAATCCGGGAATACGTGATGAACGGCGAGGTGGCGGATGCCAGAAAGATGCTCGGACGCTTTTATCAGATTCGGGGAATTGTGGCAAAAGGTCGCAATAGAGGCGGAAAACTTCTGGGTTTCCCGACTGCCAATATCGTGCTTCAGGATGAACTGTGTCCGAAAATGGGGGTTTATGCAGTAACAGTCGAATACAAAAAGAAAAAATATAAAGGAGTCGCCAATATCGGATACAGTCCGACCTTTGACGATCACGTTCACACCGTTGAAATTCACATCCTGAATTTTCAAGGCAATATTTACGGCGAACAGATTCGGGTCAATTTTATCGAGCGGATTCGGAGTGAAAAAAAATTTGCAAATATCACCGAGCTTTCGGATCAGATTCGCAAAGATATTGTCAAAGCACTCGAAATTATACCGGATTGAAAAAAATTCGGAGTTCATTGCATCTGATTCGTTGCATTGACACGGATCAGGACTATTTATTTTTTAGGTAAATCATGGGTACAAATATTATTGCATTTGTTGTTGTGTTGGGGGTACTGATTTTTTTTCACGAACTGGGACATTTTCTGGTGGCGCGCCTGTTCGGCGTGGGCGTGGAAAAATTTTCGTTGGGATTCGGTCCCAGACTTTTCGGAAAAACCGTCGGGATTACGGATTATCGCGTTTCAGCCATTCCTTTGGGCGGATATGTCAAGATGATCGGAGAAGAGCCGGATGCGGAACTCAGCCCCGAAGAAATACCGCTTTCGTTCACACATAAGCATGTATTCAAGCGATTTCTGATTGTTGCCGCAGGACCCGGATTCAATATCATTCTGGCAATCTTGATTTTTTTCGGAATTTTTATGAGCACCGGCATTTTTACATTGAAACCGACTGTCGGTAATGTGGAAGAGCAAAGCCCGGCATTTCTGGCAGGTATCCGAAAAGGCGACAAAATTTTCGAAATCAACGGCATATCGGTGAATACATGGGAAGATATGGCGACCCGGATTGGGGACAGCAAAGGTGCGAAAATTACCGTTGCGCTGAAACGGGGGGAAGAAGTTCTTCGGTTCGAAGTCATTCCGAAGCTGATCAAAAGCAAAAGCATATTCGGTGAAGATATTGATCGTCATATCATCGGCATTTCTTCAGGCAATGATTTGGAAGGCAGAAAAGTCGGTCCCGGTGAGGCATTGATCGAAAGTTTCAAGCAGACTTATATGATTTCAAAGCTCACGGTGCTGAGTGTTGTCAAAATCATCGAAGGGAAAATTTCCACCAAAACTTTAGGCGGACCCATTATGATTGCCCAGATGGCGGGAGATCAGGCAAAAGAAGGCGCGGGCAACCTGATCTTTTTTATCGCATTGTTGAGCATCAATCTTGCGATTCTGAATTTTTTGCCGATTCCGGTATTGGATGGCGGGCATCTGTTGTTTTTTACAATCGAAGCAATTATGGGAAAACCCGTGAATATGAAAATGCGTGAAGCAGCTCAGGGGGTCGGTGTATTTCTGCTGATTATGCTGATGATATTCGTGTTTTATAACGATATTGCAAGGATATTTGTGAAATCCTGAGAAATCGGAACCAAGCAATAAATCGCCGAATCATATTCAAAACTTCGATTGACATTGCCGAAAAAAGATTTAAGATTGTGTGTCTGAATTTATCAATTACCAATTTCGAAAAAGGAGATCATTGCTGTAAATGGGCAAAAAAGATGAAAACAAAGAAAAACCTCTGGACAAAATGACTGCCAAAGAATTGCGGGAACTTGCGATAAACATCCCCGATATCTCCGGAGTTCATGGCATGAACAAGGATGAACTGGTGTCTGCCATCAAAAAATCCAGAGGTATTGTCGAAGAAAAGATTTCTGCCAGACCTGTGCGTGAAATCAAGGCAAAAATGAGATCTGTCAGTGTAAAACATTTGGCAGCAGTCGAAGCCGGTGATGCCAAAATGGCTGCGATATATAAAAAACGCATGATCCGATTCAAAAAACAGACCCGCAGAGCAGCATAGATGACAGCATTGGCGATGATTGATCCGGCTTCGGTGGCATTCGATATTGACGGCGTGGTTGCCGATACTATGAATCTGTTTCTGGATATTGCACGGGAACAGTACAATATCCGGCATATCCGTTATGAGGATATCCGCTGCTATATGCTGGAAGACTGTCTGGATATGGACAAAGAGATTATCGAGGATATTCTGTTCAAACTGGTGGAGGAAACCCGATCTTCGGCATTGAAGCCGATGGATGGCGCTGCGGATGTTTTAGCAAAACTGGGCGGATACCGCAGTCCGGTACTGTTTGTAACTGCCCGACATCACTCCGATCCCATCCGGGAATGGATGCACAATGTCCTGCCTCTTGATCCGAAAGCCATAGATGTCATCGCCACAGGCTCTTTTGATGCGAAAATCGGTGTGCTGAAAGACAGAGGCATATCCTATTTTGTGGAAGACCGGCTGGATACCTGTTTTTTGCTGGAAGAGGCAGGAATTACGCCGATTCTGTTCAGGCAGCCATGGAATCGGCAGCCGCATCCCTTTGTGGAGGTCGGCAATTGGCAGGAACTTGAATCACTGATAAGCTTCTGATCAGAATATGAATATGGAAAATTTTCACGGAACGACCATTTTATCCGTGCGTCATAACGGACAGCTTGCGGTTGCCGGAGACGGACAGGTTACTCTGGGCGCTTCGGTGGTCAAGCACAAGGCAAAAAAAGTCCGGCGCATTTACAATGATAAAATTATTGTGGGCTTTGCCGGAGCCACTGCCGATGCCATGAATCTGACTGAGCGTTTGGAAGGCAAGCTGGAAAGGTACAATGGCAATCTGACCCGCAGCGCGGTGGAGCTTGCCAAAGACTGGCGCACAGACAAATATCTGCGGCGTCTGGAGGCAATGATGATCGCGGCAGATCGGGAAAAAACTTTTCTGATTTCGGGAAGCGGCGATGTGATTGAGCCGGATGACGGCGTGGTTGCCATCGGCTCCGGCGGAATTGCAGCTCAGGCAGCAGCAGCAGCGTTGATCCGCCATTCGGATCTGGATGCCAAAGCCATTGTGCAGGAAGCCATGAGCATTGCCGCAGGATTGTGCATTTATACCAATCATAACATCACCATAGAAGAACTGTAAGCATGAGCGGATTAAAACCTTCTGAAATTGTTAAAGAACTCGATAAGTATATTGTGGGACAGCACAAAGCCAAACGCTCGGTGGCAATTGCCCTGAGAAATCGGTGGCGAAGACAGCATGTTGCAGGCGATCTCAAAGATGAAATTGCACCGAAAAATATCATTATGATCGGTCCTACCGGTGTCGGCAAAACCGAAATTGCCAGACGTCTGTCAAAACTTGCGGACGCGCCCTTTGTCAAAGTGGAAGCCTCCAAATTTACTGAAATCGGCTATGTGGGCCGAGATGTGGAATCTATGGTCAGAGACTTGCTTGAACTGACCGTTACCCAACTGAAATCCAGAGAACAGGAGGCGGTTCGGGAAAAAGCCCGCCTGAATGCGGAAGAGCAGATGCTTGATCTTCTGCTGCCCAAATCCTGTCCCTTATACCCATCTGACGCTCCCGACCATCTAA
>CAZMDM010000120.1:0-3192 GCA_964564775.1 uncultured Desulfonema sp.
TTGCATTACCGATGTGAAACTGATCGAATATCCCGAATTGGGCATGGAAGCCATTTATATGATTACGGTCAAAGATTTTCCCGCGTTTATCCTCGTGGATGACAAAGGAAATGATTTCTTTGAAAAACTGATATAGTCGGCTGTCAGAACCGTGATTCACAGGATTATAAGGATTGCCATATTTTTTCAATCCCGGTCATCCTGAAAATACTGGGAATCCCGGTTCGGAGAATTTATAACTTCTTGCCTTTGAATCTCCGCATGGCGCGGTGAACGCTTTTGATAAAAATTTCAAGGTCTAAAGGCTTTTCCAGAAAATCCGATGCGCCCGATCTGAGTACCCGTAAGGTTTCTTCTTTGCTGGTATATTTGGTAATCACAATAACCTCTGTGGTCGGTGAGGTTTCTCTGATTTTCCGACATATCTGAACTCCGTCCATGACCGGCAGATACAATTCCGTAATCACCAGAGGAAACGGCTTTTTCTCGAATGCAGACAAGGCTTCTTCGGGATTGTTGTAGCCTGAGGCTTCGAATCCTTCCATTCCCAATTCTCTGACAAGCCCCGAAACCAGTTCAGGCTCGATGTCAATAATCATAATCCGCTTATCTTCGAGATGAATCGAGCGGATCAGGGCATCCACAAATCGGGGATCATAAATTATACCCCGCCCGCGTTCAAGCTCGTCAATCGCAATCTGACGCGGCAGACCGGGACGATACGGACGATGGCTGGTCATGGCATCCACCACATCTGCCACGCCGATAATCAATGCCCAGGGATGAATCTGATCGCCTTTCAGTCCTCTCGGATATCCGGATCCGTCCAGACGTTCATGGTGCTGATACACCACATCGGCAACGGGCCAGGGAAACGGAATATGACGCAGGCTGTCATACGCGGTGGTCGTATGCTCCCGGATCATGCCCCATTCATAGGTGGAAAGTTTTCCGGGTCTGTTGAGAATTGCTGCCGGAATCGTTACTTTGCCGATATCATGCAGAATTCCGCAGATATGCAGTCCTTCCAGATCATCCGAACTCAGACCGATTTCTTTGCCGATCATCACCGCCATTTCCGCGACATGACGGGAATGTCCGGCGGTGTAAGGATCTCGGCTTTCCACCAGATCGCTCAACGCAATGGTAATGCCCTTGAAACTGGATGCCAATGTCTGTCCCAGTCGAAGCGATTCTTTTTCATATTTTCTTCGTTCCGTAACATCGCTGATCACTTCGACAGAATGCGTGATTTTGCCGCTTTCATCTTTCATGGGAGACAATGAAAAGACAAAGGTACGCCCCAGATTCGGCTCTGCCTGCTCTTCTTCGCAATAAATTCCCTGTTCGCGGGCTTTGAGCAAAGGACAATATTCAGGGGGACGATCCGTACCGTGAAACAACTGATGACAATTTCTGCCGACAATCGTTCTGGGATCGGTTTTCAGAAGGCGTGAGGCTGCCAGATTCGCCCGGCTGATTTTAAAATCCTGATCCACCATGATAATGACATCGCCAATCGCATCGAAACATTTGCGCCATTCTTCGGAAGCAAGGCTCAAAGCCCGTATCATGGCTTCGCGTTCGCTGGTATCCCGAACCATGCACATAATGACATCCCGATTTTCGATCATCATGCGCTGTGCCACAATTTCCACGGGCAGAATCTTTACTTCATCGTTTTCATGGTGCTGACAAAGCTTCCATGACACGAGTCCTCCGTGACTTTCCCGAAAGCGGAAAAATGTTTCTTTGGCTTCTTTCTGAAATTCAACCGGCTGAATTTCCCATATCTTCTTGGTTCTGATCGTCCTCGCGTCAAAGCCGGTCTGACGCAGAAATTCGGGATTGAAATCCAGAATGCTTCCGTCATCGTTGCTGATCAGAACAATGCCTTCTCTTGCCAGATCGAACAAAGAGCGGTATTTCTTTTCAGTATCATCCAGCGCGTATCGGATGTGGCGGATAACGGTGATATCCATGAAATTGCCCAAAACCGCACGCCTGCATTTATAGCGGATCGGAACAACGGTTTCGGTAATCCATCGGAATTCTCCGCTTTTATTCAGAATTCTGAATTGATACGCATCCTTGTTCTGTCCTTTGAGCATCTCGCGGGCATGTTCCCGGACCGAGTCTCTGTCTTCGGAAAAAACCAGTTCGATGGGCGGGATCCGTTCCAATTCCTGTCGGGAATAGCCGGTGATTTCCTGAAATTTGGGATTGGTAAAGCGAAACCTGCCATCCTGAATGATATAAATTCCGATGGGCGAACTCATAAACGCGCCGGTGAACCCTTCGCTTTCCGTAATATCCATAAAATATCCCAGAGTGGCGCGTTTTCCCCCAGAATGAATCGCAGCAACCGATTCCATAATCCACAGCATATCGCCGTTTTTGTTTCTGACCCGATATTGGTACGGGTCTTTGCGGATGCCCTTGAGCATCTCGACAGCATTCTTTCGGACACGTTCCCGATCCTCGGGCAGAACAAATTCCAGCGGAGACATGCCTAAAAGTTCTTCTTCGCTCATTCCGGTAATCTGCTGAAATTTGGGATTTGTGAAGCTAAATCGCTTGTCTGTAACAATATAAATCCCGATAGGTGAGTTCATAAATGAGGTCAGAATTTCCTCCGTTTCATCACACAGTGACAGAGACGTTGACAAATCAGACATTGATATTCATAATCCTGAATTTTTTTCGGTACTTGTTTTTCAGAAGGTGTTCAAAGAGGATTTAAAGCTGATATGTTAAGGTTTTCTTTGGCTTTCTCTGAAAATTCCGTATCAGAATAATTGCCATCGAATCCTTGAAATGTCAAGTGTTTTGAATCAAAATCTAATAACTTTATAAAGATAATAAAGATCTATCCTCATTTTTCGATAGAACGCTGGGTGAAATAAAAAGTTCCATATTGACGGCAGCCTGAACTTAATTTACTGGGAAGCAATGGAAGAAATATTTTTTCCGAATTCCTTATCCCCCGATAGCACACATCTGACGACCGACCTGTTCGGAATTTTTTTGATTCAATTGATGCTCCGAAGGCTTATATCGGGCAGCATTCAGAAAAATCATTTCAAGCTCGCTATCCGAACATCCTCTTCTAAGCGCATCCCGAATATCTATTTCCTGATCGGAGAGCAGACAAGGACGCAGCTTTCCGTTTGCCGTCAGTCTCATCCGATT
>CAZMDM010000121.1:0-6341 GCA_964564775.1 uncultured Desulfonema sp.
CTACTAATTCATATTTTTCCGGGGCTCATGTCTGTTTTTCCAATGATATCGGTAAGCCCGGAAAAAATTCAATCCGATTTGAAAGAGGAAAGGATTTCGTGAAATTATCAATTGTAATTCCGGTATATAATGAACGGCGGTATGTCGGCGAAGTATTGCGCCGGGTTCAGCGTGTAAGCATCCGAAAAGTAGAAAAAGAACTGATCGTGGTGGATGATTGTTCCACTGACGGTACCCGTGAGTTTCTGAAAGAAATATCCGACAGAAGCAAGGCTGGTGAAACGGTTTTTCATCTCAACGATCAGGAAACATTGGATATCAGCAATATCCGCTTTTTCTTTCAGGAGAAAAATCAGGGCAAGGGCGCGGCATTGCGACGCGGATTTCAGGAAGTAAGCGGCGATGTCGTGATTGTGCAGGATGCGGATTTCGAATATGATCCAATGGAATATCCGCGTCTGCTCAGACCTATTCAGAGAGGCGTTGCAGATGTGGTCATCAGTTCCCGATTTCTCGGTTCCGGCTCGCACCGAGTCATGTATTACTGGCATTATCTGGGCAACAAATTTCTGACCACGCTTTCCAACATGTTCACCAATCTCAATCTGACCGACATGGAAACCTGTTACAAGGTATTCAAGGCAGATATTCTGAAGCAGATTACACTGGAACAGGATCGCTTCGGATTCGAGCCGGAAATCACGGCAAAAGTGGCAAAACTGGGATGCCGAATCTATGAAGTGCCAATTTCCTATTACGGTCGTACTTATGCGGAAGGCAAGAAAATCAGTTGGAAAGACGGGTTTCAGGCAATTTACTGTATTGTGAAATATGGCTTGATGCCTAGAAAATAAATTTTGCAATAGCGGCTTATTCAGCCGGAATCGAGCCGCTATTGCAGCACCCGCAGACAATCCTGAGGCAGGCGGTGAGTTCCTTTACCCACCAGACTGACTTCGATCAGCGCATCCGGGTCATTGATCGAAGTATCCGGGTCAACCACCATGCCGTGCAATCCGATGAGTTCATTCATCCAGCTTTGCCATGTCTCATCTTGAGAACATTGATATACTTCCACTTTCTGACCTTTACGGAATGTCATCTTACACCTCCATGTCCGGCATAGACGTTTCAGCGATCTGTATGGCAGTTTTCTTTCTCAGACATACATCGCAGAGTTTCAGATTGTCGTAAGTTTTTTCGATATCCCGAGTCCGATGCTGTATATATTCGAGATAACGGGCAGTTCCCATCGCCGCGCCGCAGTCCTGGCAGAGTATGAGTTCCTGAGAGTTCAGTATGGTTCCGCACAAGGACAAAACCCGTTTGCCATCAATATCGTTTAGCTGCATGGCGTGATTGGGACAATTGCTGGCACAGGCACCGCAGGAAATACACCGTTCCTGCGTTGAACGAAAATCGGTTTCAACCGGATGATCGAAATCCAGATAACCGAGCTGAAGCGCATTGACTTTCATCTTATCCCGACAGATCGATACGCATTCTCCGCAACGCCGGCAGATATCACAACGCAGACAGCGCAACGCTTCTTTCCGAGCCGCATCTTCGGTATATCCCAGTTCAACCTGCTGAAAAATGGTCCTGCGCCGGTCAATATTGAGCAGAGGCATCTGAGGGCGTTTCAGGCTCATTTTAATATCCGCAGCAACTTCGGCACAGGGCATCCGTCCCCGGCGCACCGGAACCGGCGGCATCTGAGGCTGGGGAATACCGGACAAATACCGGTCAATGGCTTCAGCCGCACGTTTCCCGCCGCCAATGGCTTCGACTACTGTGGCAGGTCCCGTTACCGCATCTCCGGCAGCAAAAATCCCCGGAACCGAGCTTTCCATGCTGACTTTGTTCACGTCAAATGTGCCGCGTCTTGTCCATTTCAGATCAGACAAGTCTGCCATGCAGTCCCGATCTGTTTTCTGCCCGATCGCACTGATAATCAGATCAGCTTTTTCAATAAAATCACTGCCTTCAATTGGAACCGGCGATTTTCGGCTTTCACCCGGTCTTGAAACCAACTCGGCTTTAAGACACCGGAGTCCGGTCAGTTTTCCCTCTTTTCCCACAATTTCAACCGGCACGGTCAGAAAGGAAAATTTTACCCCTTCTTCTTCTGCCTGTTCGACTTCCTCGATGTCCGCAGGCATTTCATCGCGGGTTCTGCGATATGCCATCACCACTTCATCGCAGCCCAGCCGCAGACAGGTTCTTGCAGCGTCAATTGCCACATTGCCACCGCCGATCACAATCACTTTCTTTGCGTTGAACCTGCGTTCTCCCAATGCCACCCGCTTCAACAGATCAATGGCTTTGACCACCTGAGGATAGTCGTTTTCTCCGGGAATGCCCATCTGTAATGAAGAATGCGAGCCGATGGCAAAGAAAAACGCGTCAAACCCCTGCTGTTTCAATTCATCCAGCGTAATATCTTTTCCGAACCGGGTATTGAAGCAAAATTCCACGCCCAAATCTTCCAGCATGGCAGTTTCCCGATCAATCACTTCTGCAGGCAGGCGATATCGGGGAATGCCGACCCGGATCATTCCGCCGGACATGGGCAATGCCTCGATTACTCTGACGCCGTAGCCGTTCAATGCCAGATAATACGCGGCACTCATGCCAGCAGGTCCAGCTCCGATAATGCAGACTTTTTTGCCTTTGTCCGGTGCTTTCGGCGGATTGTGGTATTGCCGCTCCGACATGGCGCGTTCTGCGGCAAATGCTTTCAGAAATTTGATCGAAACCGGACTGTCTATCCGTCCCCGCACGCACATCATCTCGCAGGGACGGGTGCAGACCAGCCCGCATACCCATGGAAAGGGATTGTCTTTCCGAATGACATCTATGGCTTCTGCGTATCTGCCCATGCCGATCAGAGTAACATAAGTCGGAATATCAATCCCTGCCGGACATGCCATCTGACAGGGCGCGGGCGTCAGTTTCACGCAATCGCCGTCCGCGCAGTTGTGAGTTCTGACGTGACTGATGAACACTTCCCGATGCTCGGAAACCGAGGAGAGAATCTTTTGGCTAACTTCCGATGCACCGCTTTGCGCCAATTCCTGAGCCAGAGATTCGATGGCAGGAATATGCTCGTCTCCAGCTCTTCCATGAGCAATATCTTGAATAAGTATTAAAATTTCTTCAGCAAAATATCTGGTTCTGGGATGAGAGAGAGAAAGAATGATCTCATCGAGATCCGTGATCATTTTATTGACCGGACAGCCGGTTATCGTATCGTTTTTTGCAATCATCGCTTATGCTCTTTTCAGGGAAAACCTGATTTATTTTGTTACTGTCGAATTTTTCATATCCGATAATCCGATCTGTGTCAATAAAAGTTTTCCGCTTGAATAAAATACTGATAAACGCTAATATCCATTAAAATCATCAGGAAAGGAAGCTTTGAATGAATCCGTATATCAGAATGATATGGATCTTTTTTGCAGCGATCTTATTTTCGGGAATCGCGCGCGCGGCAGATGTCCGGCTTGAGACCACCAAGGGAAATATCACGCTTCGGCTCTATGAAGACAAGGCGCCGATCACTACCGACAATTTCCTCCGGTATGCAGCCGCCGGGTTTTATGACAATACGATTTTTCATCGGGTGATCAAAGACTTCGTGATTCAGGGCGGCGGACTGGGAACAGATATGATGGGTAAAACCACCCGGGATCCGATCATCAACGAATCTTCGAACGGGCTTTCCAACAAAAAATACACGGTTGCCATGGCAAGAAGCACAGCGCCTCATTCCGCAACATCTCAATTTTACATCAATACTGCGGATAATCTCGGTCTTGATAAAAAATATGCCCAGGACGGATGGGGATATGCGGTATTCGGAGAAGTGATCGAAGGCAAGGATCTGGTGGATGCGATCAACGGGGTGAAAACTGAAACTGTCGGAGTTTATAAAGATGTGCCGGCGGATCAGATTGTTATCAGCAAGGCAACAATCCTCAATCCCGCATCTGTGTGCATGTATGTCGGCGATAATTTGAATCTGAATGTATTTTGTATTGAATATCAGGGAGTCCGCTACGGATTCGACATGAAATTTTCCTCAGTTGCCGATGATCCGTCCGCTTTGTATTGGAAAGTGGACGCCTCCACGTTCAAAACTGCAAACAATACCGAAGGAAGCTGCATTGCTGTCGGAAATGATCTGAAACTGAATATTCCCTGCGCCCGCTATCTGGGAACAGCGTATCAGTTCAGCCTAAATCATACGCCTGTGAAAAACGATCTTCTGTATTGGAAAATGGATCTAAACACATTCAAGGCAAAGTGATGATCACGATCATTTTCCCGACCTCAGCAAAATGGTTTTTATAGGCTCTGGTGTTCAGGATTTCAAGCCCCGAAATCAATTTCAGGGCTATTCGCTCAAGCCTGCTTCAGCAGGCTTAGTCTCCTAGCCGGGCGATTTATCGCTCGGTTATTTTTCCGATTCGACATAACCTCAGCTGGTTGCCGGATTACCAAGATTGAAAACCCCCGGTAATCCAAGAAGGATTCATATCAGGATTTCAGGATTACCAAGATTGAGAATCCCGGTAATCCTTTAATCCCGTGAATCATGGTTCAGGTTGAGCGATTATCTTAATCCCGCAACTTTCTGAAGCACATAAATTGCTTCAACATGATCGATTTTGCCGTCATTGTTCACATCCGCACCGATATTGACATTGCTGACAGGAATGCCGTCAAGGATTTTCAAGGCGATCATCACATCCGCCAAGTCAATATTGCCATCTCCGTCAAGGTCGCCGGGAGTTGCCGAAGCGGAACCATCGGAAACAGAAGTTTTTCCGCCGACGGTTATCACTTCGGGATTGCCTTCGGCTTTGTCAAACGTAGCGGTTCCTGCAAAAGTCTTGACACCGATGGCATCTGCCGGAACTGTAATTGTATAACTCAGCGTCCGGGAAGGCATATTCCCCGACGAAGACATGAAAGGACCGAAGGTTACTTTGCCGTTTGAAAATTTTCCGCCGGAGCTGATAGCCGATACGTTTGTCCATCCGGCAGGCAGAGTTTCTTCCACTGCATACGAAATAACCGCCTCATTCGGTGTTACGGTAACAGATACCGTAATGCTTTGTCCTTTCTGGTAAGTCGCAGGCATCTCTCTTACCGCTGTGGAAGAAGCCCGTACCGAATTGCGGGTCGAAACAGAAACTGTTTCCCAACATCCGGGAGGCGTATACGCGGAATTGAATTTGTAATTTTCTCCCATCTGCCACAACGATGCAGCCCGAAGCATATAAGTAGTCGGAATCGGGCTGGGCGCTACACTCCATGATGATCCTCTGGACCACGCATCAAGATATTCGCTGAATTCGCTGCCCGAAATTTCGGAACCAGAACTTTTGTCTGCCGGGTGATACTGACTTTGTTGTTTGGAGATGCCCGACTGTCCGCCGATAGCAGTTTCCGAACTGCCTATTCTTCCGATTCCGCTGAATGTTTTATCACCGGTCTCGGTTGACGGCGGTGTAACATCATAAGTAAACGTGGCAGAGGCTCCGTCAGTCGAGAAAAATTTGAGCTTTCTGTTGGTCGGATCATAAGAACCGTTCATGTTGCTGTAATTCGAAGGCGTCCAGCCATAAGGCGGTGTATCCTCCACCACATAACTGGATGTTCCCGAAGGCGGTGTTGCTTTCAATGTTACCGTGAGTTTTACGCCCGGAGTATATGTCGTCGGAAGTGTCCGAATGACGAATGCTCCGGCAGCTATGGGAAGTCCGGTATAATTCTGATTGCTCTGATTTGCCGCCAAGCTGCTGTAAGATTTACTGACAGGCGTGAAGGTATAACCGCTTTTGGACGGAGTAACCGTACCGCTCCAGCCTACACTGACTGTTTTGCTGTAATAACCGGAGCTGTCGGTTGTCGCAGTACCGCTTCCGCCGCTGAAGGTCAATGTAACCCCGGATATGCCGTAATAGGATGAATCCGCTGCATAGCCTGAGATGGTGTAGGAGGTTACGGATGGTGTTGCAGCATAATTCTCATACGAAATATCGGAGAGTACATTGTTGTAAGATTTGGGTATGAACGTATAACCGCTCTTGGAGGGGGTAACCGTGCCGCTCCAGCCCGGAGTAACGGTAAAGCTGTAATACCCGGAACTGTTCGTAGTTGCCGTTCCTCCGGTGCTTAACGTCAGAGTAACACCGGAAAGATAGCTATAGGTATTTGCGTCATACACATATCCTGAAATTGTGTAAGACGAAACAGCTACCCACGCGTCAAAATTCTGGGAAGTCTGATTTGCGGTTACGTTGGTGTAAGATTTGCTTACAGGTGTGAAC
>CAZMDM010000122.1:0-2979 GCA_964564775.1 uncultured Desulfonema sp.
CATGGGAACGCTGCCGATTGCCATCGGATTTGGCGCAGGCGCGGAATCCCGAAAGCCGCTGGGATTGGCGGTTGTCGGCGGATTTCTGGTTTCTCAGCTGCTGACGCTGTATTTTACGCCGGTGTATTATATTTATTTGGATAAGTTGCAGAGTTTATTTGGAAAGAGAAAGATCGGGTTCTTGTTGTCGAGGTGAAAAAGAAGATGGAGCAGCATATGATTGACGAATTTCTGAATAAGCGGATTCCGAAATTCAGGCAGATATTCCCCGAATACCGGTGATTTCCCTCTATCGGCGGAGTGGGTGCGCTGGTTATGCAGGATACGATAAGCCGCTATACTGAAAAGAAGGGACTTTATGTGATGACACTCAGAACGGGGAATTTCACCACGCCCTTTCAGATATTACGCCGCCTTCAACAACCTCACCGCACACACCTTGAACTCAGGAATGCCGCATACCGGATCGAGTGCTGCATGGGTCAGCTTATTCTCGGCAGCTTCCGCGAAATGAAACAGAATGAACACCGTCCCGTCCACTGCTTTCGGCGATAAATAATGCTGAAATTCTTGGCAATCCTTGAAACGCAATGCACATCTCTTTGAAATTATCCGAGCGGAATTTTTCGAATTCATGCTGGCTGACCTTCAGATATTGCCACGTTGATCCGGTCAGATTTGTCGCGTTTTCGCACCACTGATCCGCAGCCTGATATTTGAGCCGGTCTTCCACGTCCTCCCGTCCTTTGGTTTCGATGATCCAATATGCTGATTCAGATGTTCTTACAACAAAATCGGGAAAATAATGCCTGATATTGGCACGGGTATCGGTATAAGGAATCGAAAAACCGAACTGCATGGGCAGTTTTGAAAAAGCCGATACATCTTCCGCCGAATGCAGAAATTTAGCAAATTCAAGCTCAAAATCATTATCGCAGGCAACGTAATTGAAAACAGTTTTGTGAGATTCGAATATTTTTCGTGCAAACGGATACGGCGGAGTTTCCGACAGCATCCGGCTCGGAATCAGCAGTTCAGGGCTTGTTTCCTGAATAACAACCTGTTGCAATGCTTTTTCGAATTCTCTGCACACAATATATTCCGCAAGCTTTGTCCGCATGGACTTGATAACCAATGATTCGTAAATATTGACTTTTTTCCCGAACGCCTTGTTTTCGAAAAAATCCCGGATTTTCGGTGCCAATGCCGCAAACTGAGATGGCAGTTTCAGATTCTGTGCAATGCGCCGGGCATAATAGCCGATGACTTCTTCGGGCGTCTGAGCAGGCGGCATATCGTATTCGCGCTCGAATAATTTCTTCTTGGTAATAATATCAATGCCTTCATACAGAAAGCTTTTGATATCTTCCTGTTTTTCAACCAATGGCAGAGGATTTGCGGTAAATGCCATCACATCAATTGCCGCAATTTCCGAAGCAATTGATTTCTTACGCACAAGAGAAGGAGATAGTTCGGGAATGCCGATATCCGCGTCTTTTTTGGCGTTGACCGGAACAATCGTATCAATTCTGAGCCTGTCTTTGCCGATTTCAAACGTCTTAAATTTCAAATCTTCCGATTTTTCCAAGTCTTCGACAAACTTCAGAAACGCCTTGTTGCCGATAATATCCACATGCTCTTCATAATGATATGCGGTATTGTGAAACATCAGCCGAAGCCCACGACCGATGGTTTGTTCGGGAAGAATGTTGGCTTTGGAAGAATAAGGTCTCAGACCGACAATCACGGTTACGTTTTTAACATCCCACCCTTCCCGCAGCATCAGAACGCTGACAATGGCATTGACCGGAGAATCCGGCAGATCAACCAGCTTCGAAGCTTCTCTTGCCTGATCCAAATCCTTTTTGGATACTTCGCCGGATTTATCCGTATGAATCACCAGCGTTTTGTCGTCTGAAAACTCATTTGGATAATTTGTTCTCAGCCAATACGCCACTTCATCGGCTTCTTTGGTGCTGTTCATCATAATGAATAAAATCGGCTTCTGATTCAACGGCTTCAACTGCTCAAGATATTCTTTCCACCGCTCAACACCCGCGATCAGAAACGCCTCGTATCGAACCGTAACCATATCGGATTTTGCTTCTTCGATATGCGAAATCCCTTTGATCGGACGTTTGACCACATTGTCAATGATTGCCTGCTTCAGCGGATAATCCGAAATGGTCCATGCAAATAAAGAGCCTTTGGAATATCTCGGTGTTGCTGAAAAATCCAATTGTGCGGATAACGGGCGTTTCTGATGAAGCTGGCGAATGATCGTATTCCACTGGTTATCCTCTTCATGGGTATGATGCGCTTCATCGTTCAATACCAGAACCAAGCCCTCGCGTTTGGCAATCCGGTCATTGAAATCAGAAATTTCAAGCTTCCGGGGCTGAGGTTTTTCACCTAAGATGGCTGTGATTGCTTCGGGTTCATGGTTGTTCTGAACATCCGCGCGTTCATAAAACTGCTGCACATTGCTCAGATACAACGCGCCCTGACTACCGACTCTTTCCGGATCCCCGCGCATGTAACATTCCATATCCCAGAACAGCTCGAAATGTTTGGGATACAGCGGATCGGTTTTGAAAATTCTGCCGGTTTCGAAATCGCTTTTCAGACGCTCGAATACAATCACATTCGGCGCAATAATCAGAAAGGTTTTGGCATAGTCTTTCTCATTTTCCCGAACCGCATTGAAATACTGCCACGCAATTGCCAATGCCATGACTTTGGTTTTGCCGCTGCCGGTTGCCATTTTGATGCAAAACCGCGCAAAATCATCATAAGGCGGCAGGCGCAGATCAGAACCGGATAGCGCAAATCGCTCCAGCAAGGCTTTGCGGCTTCGGATTTTTTCGATTTCATAGACATAAATCAGGGTTTCAATCGCTTCCTGCTGAGAATCGTAATATCGGAACAGCGAACCGTTCTGCTTTTTGTGATCCGTGTAAAACCAGTAATTCAGCAATT
>CAZMDM010000123.1:0-8579 GCA_964564775.1 uncultured Desulfonema sp.
CATTCATGCCGGTGAAATGCTTGCCATCATCGGCGCGTCCGGTTCCGGCAAATCCACCCTGATGAATATTCTCGGATGTCTGGATCGTCCCAGTTCGGGAAGCTACAGGATCGGAGGGCGGGAAGTCCGCAATTTGTCCGATGATGAACTCGCCAAACTGCGCCGGGAACATTTTGGATTCATTTTTCAGCGCTATCATCTGCTGCCGCATCTTGATGCGGTTCAGAATACCGAAATACCGGCAGTGTACTCCGGCATGGGCAAAACCCGGCGCAGAGTACGCGCGCGTCAACTGCTGACCCGTCTCGGTCTGGAAGATCGCTGTGAGTATCGCCCCGGACAATTATCCGGCGGACAACAGCAGCGGGTGAGTGTTGCCCGTGCGCTCATGAACGGCGGCAGTGTGATTCTTGCCGATGAACCGACCGGTGCTTTGGACAGCAAGAGCGGTCAGGAAATGCTGAATATTCTGCATGAACTCAATGATCGCGGGCACACGATCATTCTGGTTACGCATGATATGCAGGTGGCAAATCACGCGGGACGCATTATCGAAATCAAAGATGGCGAAATCATCAAGGATTATCCGAATCCCAATGCGGTGCAGAAAAAGGCAGGCGTGTTATCCGAAGAGCGTCCGAATACCGAAAAATCGCTTCAGGCAAATTGGGGACGTTTTGCCGAAGCGTTCAAAATGGCGTTGATTGCAATGGCATCCCACAGAATGCGGACTCTGCTGACCATGCTGGGCATCATTATCGGCATAATGTCGGTGGTCTCAGTGGTCGCACTCGGACAAGGCGCGCGTCAGAAAGTCATCAGCGACATCAGTTCAATGGGAACCAATGTAATCAGCATCTATCCGGGCAAAGATTTCGGGGATGAAGATTCAGGCAGCATTTACACGCTGGTTCCCTCTGATCTGGAAGTCCTGAAATCACAGGTGTATGTAGATAGCGCAACACCGGGAACCGGCGGAAGCCAGTTGCTTCGGTATCGGAATATCAAGGCAAATGCTTCGGTCAACGGTGTCGGAGAGCAGTATTTCCGGGTGCGCGGGTATGAAATTGACAAAGGCGCGTCATTTACCCAGAAAGATATTGAGAGACACGCTCAGGTTGTGGTGATTGATCCGAATACGAGAAAAAAATTCTTTGCGCCGCAGGATGATCCCATCGGAAAAATCATTCTGATCGGCTCTCTTCCCTGTCAGGTGATCGGTGTTACCAAAGAAAAGGAAAGTCCTTTCGGCGACAGCCAGAATCTCGAAGTCTGGCTTCCCTATACCTCTGTCATGAGCAGACTTCTGGGACAGCAGTACTTCAATTCGATCACGGTGCGCGTCAAAGACGGCATGTCGAATCAGATTGCCGAAATGAGTATTATCAAGCTTCTCAAACAGCGGCACGGAACCAAGGATTTTTTTACCCGAAGCAGCGACAGTATCCTGAAAACCGTGAACAAAACAACTGCCACGCTGACGCTGATGATTTCCGCGATTGCCGTGATTTCTTTGATTGTCGGCGGAATCGGCGTGATGAATATCATGCTGGTTTCAGTATCCGAGCGCACGCATGAAATCGGAATCCGCATGGCAATCGGCGCAAGGCAGAGCGACATCATGCAGCAGTTTCTGATCGAGGCAATTTTAGTCTGTCTGGTCGGCGGACTGATCGGGATTGGGATGTCTTACGGCGTGGCAATGATTTTCCCGTTCTTTGTTACGGCAATTGCCATGAAATTTTCAATCGCGTCCATTGTTTCCGCAGTCGTATGTTCTTCGCTGATCGGCGTGATGTTCGGATTTCTGCCTGCCCGAAACGCGGCAAAACTCGATCCGATTGAGGCATTGGCAAGGGAGTAAAGATTTATAGCGACATTTTATACCGAGCGATAAATCGCCCGGCTAGAAGCTCAAACCCTCTGAAGAGGGCTAGCCGGCTTTAGCCTGCTTCAGCTTCTAGCCCTGAAATTTATTTCGGGGCGTAAATTATGTAAAATCAAATTCGGAGTATCACAATGAAATACAAGAATGTTATCATTTTATTCTTATTCATAGTTTTCAACGGATGCACCAATCTTCTGCCCCGCAGTGTGTATCAAACGCCGCAAGTGGATATGCCGAATCAATGGCAGGAACAGAGCATAACCGGCACGGCTGTTGCAGATCAGGCGCAATGGTGGAAAAGCTTCAATGATCCGGTCTTGGATGATCTGATTGATCGTGCGCTCCGCAGCAATAACGATCTTGCCGAGGCCACGATCAAAGTCCGCCGGGCATTGCTGAAATCCGGGCTGACCGATACGAATCTGACGCCTTCGGTCAGTGTTTCGGCAAATGGCAATTATCAGCGTGATCTGAAGCAGAACAGCAATTCTGAAAATTATAGCATTATCGGTAATTTAAGCTATGAATTGGATTTATGGGGCAGAGTGGAAAGCCTGCGGGATGCGGATCGCTGGGAAGCAGAAGCCACCGAAGCGGATCGTCAGAATACCGCCTTGTCTCTGATTGCCACAACCGCGTCATATTATTGGCAAATTGCCTATCTGAATCAGCAGATTGCATTGAGTCAGGCGAGCATTGCATACTCGGAGAAAACGCTCGATCTGGTCAATGTGAAATACCGAGCCGGTGCAGTTTCAAAGCTCGATCTGGTGCAAGCGCAGCAGAGCGTAGAAACTCAGAAAGCAAACTTAAGCCTTTTGTTCATGCAGAAAACTGAAGCAAAAAATGCGTTGGCAATTCTCTTTGATCAGGCGCCGGAAAATCCCATGCCGGAACGCAGTCAACTGCCCGATCATCCGCTGCCGACTATTGCCTCCGGTATTCCAGCTGAAATTCTCAGCAAACGTCCTGATCTCAAGGCAGCCGAATTGCGATTGCGCGAATCTTTGGCAAATATGGATACAACGCGGGCATCTTTTTATCCGACATTCACGCTGACCGGCAGTCTGGGATCAAGCAGCGAAAGTCTGAAGAATGTGCTGCAAAATCCGATAGCTGCATTAGGTGCAGGTCTGGTGTTGCCATTTGTGCAGTGGAATACGATGAATCTGAACATCCGGGTTTCGGAAACGCAGTATGAAGAAGCAGTGGTCAATTTCCGGCAGACGCTCTACAAAGCGTTAAGCGAGATTGAAAACGCGCTTTCTGCAAATATCCGCTATCAGGAGGAAGGGCTGCGGCTGGAGCAGGCGTTATCTTTGGCAAAACAGGCGGAGTCTCTTTTGGAAGTCCGGTATCGTGCGGGAGCAGCTTCGATGCAGTCATGGCTGGATGCTCAGGAAAGCAGGCGATCTGCGGAAAATTCGCTGGCTAAAAATAGGCTGAATCGGCTGGTGAATCTGGTGAAGTTGTATCAGGCGATGGGTGGGGAGGTGTGATGCGATGTATTTGATATAAGGTGAATTATATTTATATATTGTGACGCTTTCGCATGGGTTCTGCCATGATTTTCTGCGCCAACCCACGCCCGATGGCATAACGGTTATAATTTGCTGCAACCACAACCTGTCCTTTATCCAGATTGGTAATCACTTCGATTTCATCACCGATTCTCAGTCCCATACTCATCAGGCGCATTTTGGAGGATGTACCGCCGGAAATTTCTTTGATCACCATGCGCTCGCCTGCTTTTGCCAGAATCAGCGGCATCAGATTCATCCGTTCTTTCAGACAATCCGAGCATATTCCGTAAATTTCCATTTTATGCTGAAGAATGTGAAAGCCGTACTGACTTGCGATCTGTGTCTGAAGCTGCTCCATCTGGGGATTTTCAAATTCCATAATTTTTTTGCATTTGGTGCAGACGATGTGGTCGTGGTGTTCTCCTATATGCAGATGTTCGTAGCGCACCACGCCGTTATCGAACTGCTGTTTTTGGGCAAAACCGAAGCGACACATCAGTTTCAGCGTTTCCCGGATAAATTCGGATTCGAACTTCAAGCCGTTTTCCTCAAGACGCTGCCTGAGTTCTTTTTCGGTAACATGTCCTTCGGTCTGCAGAAAAGTTTCGAGAATTTTGAAACGATCTTCCGTACGGTCAATATGCTCCTGAGCAAAGAGCTTTTGAAACTGATCTTTTTCCTGATTGTGAATCCGTATCATCCCGACACATCCTTAAAAAGACCTCTTTCAAAACTTTTCATCCGAGCGATAAAACAAGCCGAAGCAATTTATTTTGGGGCATAAAAGCGGACTTCGGAAAGAGGTCTGACAAATTTACTCTGTCAACTTACTTCAAAACTGTCAGATTGTACATAAAAAATTTTCTGAAACTGAGACTTGAACAGATAGGGTAATCCCCCTAAAAACTTTTTCCTTGACTTTCACCAAAAGCGTGTTCTAAGATATGCAAAATCTGTTCAGGTGTTTTATCGCTTAATAGGGAACCCCGTGAGAATCGGGGACGGGCCCGCCGCTGTGATCGGGGACGGCTGCTGCATGATGCCACTGTCTGAAAAGATGGGAAGGCGCAGCAAGCCGGATGAACCGAAAGTCAGAAGACCTGCCTGAGCTTCATAAGCAAAGAAGTAGCTTCCGCGGACAGGAGCTGCCGCGCGTGATTTCGGGATAAATATTGGGATATCCTCGGATCGGTTCATTTCGGTCCGGGGATTTTTGTTTTAAAAAAGCATGTTGTTTTGTCGTTCTCTGAATACCGGTCAGAAGAACACATCGGTATCCGGGAAAGAGGGAATCCGTGGCAGGAGTTGTTTCTCATGCCCCTTATCTCCGGGTATGGGGAATCAATCCCTCTTTTTCGGATACCAACTGATCGAAGCGTCAGCCGCGCCGGGTATGCGGTATCTGCAAAGACCGCAAGCTTAGGGATGAGCTTGCCAATGCCCGGCGTGTTTCAAATAAAAATTTGTAAAAAGGAGAATCAGGATGTCCAGAAGAGTCAGTGTGTATGTCATCGTATCATTTCTTATTTCTTATTTCTCATTCCTCATTCCTGCAATGGCGTCAGGACATGGTAAAGAAAAACCCGTGAAAAAAGGAATTCTGCTGGTGGCTTTCGGAACTAGCGTGCCGGAGGCTCAGGTTGCGTTTAGCAATATCGAAAAAAAGGTCAGATCCGAATTTCCCGATGTGCCGCTGCGATGGGCATATACCTCTCACATTATCCGGCATAAACTTGCCAAAGAGGGCAAATATTTAGATTCAATTGAAATCGCTCTTGCCAAAATGATGGATGAGGGATTTACGCATGTGGCAATTCAGTCGTTTCATGTCATCGGCGGTGAAGAATTTCACACGATGTATCAGAATGCGAAAGCGTTTGCCGGGATGTCCGAAGGAATTGAAAAAATCATCGTGGGTTATCCTCTGCTCGGCACGCAGGAAGATATGACAAAAGCAGCCGATGCGGTAATCGCCAATATTCCGAAAGAGAGAAAAAAAGATGAGGCTGTGGTTTTGATGGGACACGGCACTCCTCATCCTGCTAATGCGTTTTATGCAGCGCTGAGTTATTACATTCAGCAGAAAGACCCCAATATCTTCATCGCTACAGTGGAAGGAAGTCCCTCGATTGACGATATCAAAGCTGTGCTGACGAAAAAAGCGATTAAAAAAGCTTATCTGATGCCGTTCATGTCTGTTGCCGGAGATCATGCCCGGAATGATATGAGTGGCGATGAGAAAGATTCGTGGAAAAGCATTCTGAGCAAAGAAGGCATTAGCTGTGTGCCGGTTCTGAAAGGTCTTGCAGAATACGACAATATGGTTGCCATCTGGATAGACCATCTGAAACAAGTCTTTGCTCATTTCAAATAATGTGCGGTCGGTGTCAGGCGAGTTCATATCGAAAAAAAGAAATACGCCTCCCCTCTCTTTTCCGGGGAGAGGGGTAGCGAAACTCAGATGATCACCCATTTTTTCCCACCCGGATACATTTTTTGCATCATCAGAAATTTTTCATCGCTTGTCATAAACAGCATATTTCAGTTAATTATCTGATTTCGATATTTTTCCATATCCTGTCAGCGCATGGCATACTGTTTGCTTATTTAACTAGGAAAAACAGGATTCATCTGACAGGAGGAGAAAAAATATGAAAAAGATAAGGTTTATATTCGGAATTTTTGTAATATTGACGCTGTTCAGCGCAGCAAATACGGATGCTGTGTATGCGTTTTCCGATTCTGAAAGACTCGAACATAAAGCCGAGGTGAACAAAGTCAGAGCTGAGCAGTTGAGACGTCAGGCTGAGATTGACAGAGCCAATGCCGAAAGACTTGCGAATAAAGCTCGTATGGAACATGCTGCGGCAGAAAGACTCGAACATCGGGCGCGTAAGCAGGAGCGCATCGCAGACAGAGTCGAGCATGGACGTGGACATTGGCATGAGCATGATCACAGAGATGAACGATATTTTCGAAGAGATTACTGAAAACTGAAACTCCGGTATTCGGATAATGTTCTGATTACCGGAATTAGATACAAAAGGAGCTTCCCATGAAAAAAATAATATGTCTCACATGGATTCTACTTTCCCTTTACGGCTGTTGCTGTTTCCATTTTCCGCATTGCGGCGGAGGTCGGGGAGGATATGGACATTCCCATTCACGTATGAGATGATACTCCGATTTTTTCTGCCTCCCATCCTTTCCGTCTCCGAACCCCTGTTATGATTCTCTCATCCCTGATATCATCCCAAGTCCGAAAATTCTGTTCACGCTAATAAATTGCCGTGCTATTATAGACTTCCACGCGGGTCATAACCTGCATCCGTATCTATAAACCTGAAAAGAATATCGGACCGAAGGAAGTATCGGATTATGAAAAATTCGAATATCATACGAATTTTTATAGTTTTGAGCTTGTATTTTGGGGCAATACCCGCACGCGCAGATCATCCCATCCCATCCCGATCCGAGCCGATAGTGTCTGCGGATGAACGGGGACAGACAAAACGATTGTATATCGATCTGCCGGATACTATTTCCGCCTATGTTGTAATGCTCCTTTTATTGTATATCGCAATTCTGAACCGACAGACCCATGACGCTTTACGCAGAAGCGAAGAGCGTTTTCGCACCATAGCGGATTATACATACGACTGGGAATACTGGATCAGTGCGGACGGAAAATTTATCTATGTCTCTCCCTCATGCGAGCGGATTACCGGATATTCTCAGGATGAATTTATGAATGACAGCGGATTGTTGGAAAGAATTGTCCATCCTGATGACAAAGATTTACTGTCATGCTATCTCAACCCTGCGTCAGATTACGATAAAACCTTTTCCGATATCAGAATCATTACAAAATCCGGCGAAGAACGGTGGATCAGCCATATCTGTCATCCGGTGTATAATGACAAAGGAGAATGGATAGGACGGCGGGCGAGCAATCGGGATATAACCGACCGAAAAGAAACCGAAGAAAAACTTCGGGAGAGTCAGTATCGCCTCAATCTGGCACTGCGTTCCGCAGGCATAGGCATCTGGGAATGGGATATTGCGAAGAATCAGCGTTACTTTGACAGCCGGTCATGTCATCTTCTGGGCGTCAATCCTGCAACCTTTACCGGAACTGCCGAAGAGTTTTTTAATATCGTCCATCCTGATGACAGAGAGATGATCCGAACAATGCTGACAACGACTGTCGAAAACAGCTTGCTTTATGATCCCGAATACCGGGTTGTTCTGCCGGACGGAAGCATCCGCTACGTCAAAGCCATCGGCAGTCTATACCGCGATGATGCCGGCAATCCGGCAAGAATCAGCGGGATGATATGGGATATTACCGAACGCAAGTATGCAGAAGCGGAAAAAGCAAAACTCGAATCCCGACTCCGTCAGGCGCAAAGCATGGAAGCCATCGGTACGCTCGCCGGAGGCATTGCCCATGATTTCAACAACATTCTTTTCCCGATCATCGGTTATACCGAAATGACACTGGATACTGTGCCGAAAGACAGCAGAGCGTATAAAAATCTTCAGGAAGTGCTGAAAGCAACGATGAGAGCCAAAGACCTTGTCTCTCAGATACTCACGTTCAGCAGGCAGAAAGAGCAGGAAAAAAGAATCTTCAAGCTGCACCACATCGTGAAAGAAGCCCTGAAACTACTCCGTTCCACCCTTCCCTCTACGATACGCATCACTCAGAATATTGACCCGGACTGCGATCCTGCGGAAGGCGATCCGACTCAGATTCACCAGATTGTTATGAACCTTTGCACCAATGCCTATCACGCCATGCAGGATAAAGGCGGAGAGATGAAGGTGTCTCTGACGGAAATCGAGTTGTTACCGGAAGATATCACTGCTTATCCAGATATGATGCCCGGTGTATATCTGAAGCTTGCTGTCAGCGACACCGGCGCCGGTATTCCCGAAAGCATTCTGGGAAAAATTTTCGATCCGTTTTTTACAACCAAGCCCACAGGAGAGGGAACCGGACTCGGACTTTCGGTGGTTCACGGAGTTGTAAAAAAGATGTGCGGAGATATTAGGGTGTATAGCGAGGTGGTAGTCGGAAACACTTTTTTCGTCTATATTGCTGCTGTTCGCTCCGTTCCCCCTGGCAGAGGGCCGTCTGTTGCTTCAAATGTGCTTATTCCGAC
>CAZMDM010000124.1:0-2067 GCA_964564775.1 uncultured Desulfonema sp.
ATCCGCGGTTTCTCTGTCCGATCTGAGGACATATACGCATTTCAAGCCGTGTCTGTACACTGACAGATAAAATCACTGCGTAAGGTAAGTTATTATTTTCAGATTTCATAAAGGCTATCAAATATGACTCAATCTCACTCGAATACGATTTCACTTAAAATGATTCTGATTGTTCCGTTCATACTGATTATTCTGGTATGTATCGGATTGATAGAATATATTTCTTTTCGTAGCGGACAGAAAACTGTCTATCAGTTGGCAGATCAACTGCAAAAAGAAATCAACGAGCGTGTCCTTCAGGAACTTTCCGATTTTCTGACCATCCCTCATAAGGTGAATCGGATCAATGCCGATGCCATTGCCTCAAAAGAAGTCAACTTCCGAGACTTCGAAAGCTTGAGAAAGTATTTTATCAGGCAGATTCGGATATTCGATTCGATCAATAGCTGTGCAATGGGAAATCAGGATGGCGAATTCATCGGCGCGGGACGGCGACCGAATAATATTTTCGCGTCTTCGTTTTCAAGCCGCTCAACAGACAATCGCTATCATGATTATCTGTTGGATTCTCAGGGAAATCTGAGCACATTGTTAGGCGTAACTCCGAATTACGATGCCCGTGTCCGCCCTTGGTATCAGGCTGCTGTTCGGGAAGGCAAAGCCGCATGGAGTCCTTTGTATGTTTATGCCGCAGACACGAGAATCGGTGTTTCCGCCGTGCTTCCGATGTACGACGCGGAGGGAAAGCTGGAACGCGTTCTTCAGACAGCCATTACGCTTGATCATATCAGTCTCTTTCTGCGTCAGATAAAGATCGGGCAGACCGGACAGATTTTCATTACGGAGCGTTCCGGTCTGATGGTTGCATCCTCTGTTTCCGAAGACTTGGCGCGGACCGAAAAAGATCCGCGAATAGTCTCCCGGATAAAAAGTGTTGAAGCGCAATCGCTGATTATCCGTACTGCCGCGCAATACCTGAGCCAGTCCTTCGGAGAAGACTTGAAACAGTTGTCGGGAAAACATCAGCAGAGATTTATAATTGCCGAAGAGCCGTATTTTCTGTTGACAGACCTGTTCACCGATCCGCACGGGCTGGAATGGATTATCAGCATCATTGTTCCCGAGGCAGATTTCATGACACCGATCTATGCAACACTCCGTTCATCTCTTTTGCTGGGACTGCTGACCATGATTATCGCGATGATTGTCGGAACCTTCACGGGCAATCTGCTCATCAATGAACTGAGGCGTTCTCATCACGCGCTTTCCACAAGCGAATCCCGATACAGAGAATTATTCGATAATATGAAAAGCGGGGTGGCGGTGTATGAAGCTTTGGATAACGGCGATGATTTTATTCTTCACGAATTCAACCGTGCCGGAGAGGCAATAGAAGGCATTCGCCGGGAAGAAATTATCGGAAAAAAAGTTACACAAGCCTTTCCTGCCATAAAAGAGTTCGGGATATTCGAAGTATTGCGGCAGGTATGGTTAAGCGGTCAGTCCAAATCTTTACCCCCGACATTTTACAAAACAAGGTGGCGGGAATATTACATTTATAAACTCCCTTCCGGCGAGATTGTTACAATTTATGACGATGTTACGCAGCGCAAGCAGGCAGAAGACAGACTCAGGGAAAATGAAAAACAATTCCGTTCGATGTTTGAAAATCACCATGCAGTGATGCTTCTGGTTGATCCTGAAACCGGTAACATCATCCGGGCAAATCAGTCTGCTCGAAAATACTACGGTTATACTGCCGAAGAATTTGAAACCCTGATGATTTATCAGATGAATCATCTGAGCAAAGAGGAAGTTGATTCGAAAATGGCAGAAGCCCTTGACAGGAAACGGAATTATTTTATTTTTCAACATCGGCTGGCACGCGGAGAAATTCGCGATGTGGAAATTCATTCTTCTCCGATCCCGTTCAAAGGCAAGACCATTCTGTTTTCGATCATCCATGACATCACCGAGCGCAGACAGGCTGAAATCGAGCTTCAGAAAGCCAAAGAAGCTGCGGAAGCTGCCAACAAAGCCAAAAGCATCTTTCTTGCCAATATGAGC
>CAZMDM010000125.1:0-5393 GCA_964564775.1 uncultured Desulfonema sp.
CCGTTATCTTAAACTGCAAGAATTGAAATTTATGTATAAACAGTAGGTTATAAAAAAGTGTCCGAACCATTGATCTGTCAGACTATCGTTTTTATTTCCGATAATCTGAAATTCCAGAAATTTGGCAAAGTCTATCACCTGAGATACACAGTGAGGCGGCAATCTTTTTATGACGCTGAGCAGTTGTTGTTCATACGAAGTTGTTTGTGAGATCGTTGCAATCATAATATCCCTATCATATTCTTTTCAGATATTTATACCTGAATATATTCGGAAAAGCAACGGAAAATATGAAGCATCGGTAATTCTGAGCTTGGAGGGATGATGATCGGGCTGATAGCGTAAGAGAAATTGCGGAGTTGTTCAGAGATGGTATGATGCGGACTTACTGTATGTATTATTGTCATTCATCTTTCCCGCGTATTTATCAATTACTAACACACGGGAAAGATTGAAGCAAAACTTAAAAATCTGCACTCGTTAAATTCAAATATTGAACTTCTCCAATTCTCCGTTAACGTAACCTTGTTTCATAGCGATAGTTCCACGACGATTCATAACCAAAACCCGATATTCGGAACGGGATTTTTGCGCTCGCAGATAGCCTAATACAAATAAGTCCAAAACATTCGCTGGCACGTTATTTTTCCATAAAACCGAGTTTTTATGGCTATCTTTATATCCATACATTTGCGAAGGAGCTGTCTTCAGCCAATCACAGATTACATCATCCGCTTTGTCCGGTGAGTATGCTGTTATGAATCGCTTTACATCATTATACCAAATATTTTTCATCCCTCCGTTCATGACGAGTAAATCGAAAAACCAGCAAAAATCATGGAGAGACGGGCTTTGAGCATTACGCTGATCTTTTGCCCATTGTGTTGCCAATTCATTGGCTCGTTCTCCCAAATTAGCGGCATGAGATATTTGCTGCTGTATCATCTCCGGAGACTCAAACAATGCTTTAAGTTCTTTCACAATATCAGGTTTAACTTGTCCGGAGTATTGCCAAGAACGTACAATCCGAAGTCCGCCGGGGATTGATGTTGTAACGGCAGACCATAACTCGCTTCCATATTGAGGCATATACCGGGATATAATATTTTGCCCCACCGCTTTGACCAACGGTTGAAGAGACCCCTGTCCGATATTCCACTGCAAAACGCCACATGAAATTCCCTGCCCGTCAAAATCACCTGTAATTTGCGACCATGTATTGCCGGATGTTTCAAAGTCGCCTGTAATTTCCAAAGCTTGTTTCAGCCATGCCTGATTTAAAGACATAGTGTCCTCCGTTACTAAAGCATCACTACCCACGCATTCCACTGGCGTTGATCGAATGTATAGAATGTGTCATTTTGCGGCTCAACCAGATATGCCTTATTGTCCGTGTAGGAATAGAAAATATTGACCGCATGACCCCATGAATTATCCTTTGCACCATACCAAACAGTTCCGAATGCGATACCCGGGAAAGTGCCGTTGACAGTGCCTTGAAGAACCTGAGCGAAATCATCACAATCGAAAACTTCCGGAATATAAGCCCGAAGATTTGTTTTATCAGAATTTTTTATGAATTGGTTCAATTCCCAAATAGAATATCCGGTATAGCTCCCATCCGAGATGTGGAGACAATATCCGCCGGGACCGAGTGCTGCTTTAATCGCATTGATAACATTAACTCCCGGAACATTGGGTCTGTTGCCGTAGGCATTGCGGACATCATCAAGAGGACGGGGATATTTATCAAAATCAAACACAGCAACCCCCGGCGACAGATAGGGTGGTTCTGTCGGTTCGTTATAATTTCTCAGAATTACAGTGGGTTCATCCTTTTTAAGAGATCCGTGATACTCCATCATACTGTGGGTATACGGAGCAATCCTTCTGAGTTCCTCGATTTCGATGTACATAACAATTTCTCCTTTGTATTGATCAGATTCAAGTTCTGTTCATTGTCTGTTGAGAGCAAAACTGGTGCCAATAGATGTTATCCTAATCAACATACGGATAAACAAGTATATTATTGAAAAAGACGATTCCATCAAGCCTGTAACAACCTGTTACAGTCGAATAGCATCTCAAACAATATCTCCCGGCATAACCTCTTCAAAATCAAAAACAAAAAGTGTAACACCGAAATGTTACACTTTCCTGTTACACTGTTACAGAAATCCGGTTAAGACCGATTTCTGTGTTCGATGATGTTGTAGTGCTGCATTTTCCGATACAGCGTCATCCGGGAGCAGTTGAGCTTTTTCGCTGCTTTGCTTTTGTTCCAATAAGCTTCTGTCAGAGCGGACACGATATTTTTCCGTTCCGTATCAGGAGATGAATTCAACTGCGGTTGCAGCGGAGACGGAATCTCCGTGATTACGGTTTCCGAAGGGGAAAGGTTGATAAACGAGGCTTCGATGATATGTTTCAGTTCCCGGACATTGCCGGGCCAGTGATAGCGGAACAGCATCGTCATCATATCCTCACTGAATCCGATGACGTTCCGGTTCATGCGCTGATTGAGTTCGCTGATAAAATGCCCGATCAGCAAGGGAATATCCTCTTTGCGTTCTCTGAGCGGCGGAATATGAATATGCGCCACATTCAGCCGGTAGTACAAATCCTGCCGGAACTTTCCCTCCGAGACCAGCTCATCGAGATTCCGATGAGTGGCGGCAATCAGTCGGACATTGACCGGAACCGATTTGTTTTCCCCCAGACGGCGGATTTCTCTTTTTTCAATGGCACGCAGAATTTTTGCCTGAGCATACAGGCTCATATCGCCGATCTCATCCAGAAACAGGCTTCCCTCTTTTGCTGCTTCGAAATACCCCTGTTTCGCGGCAATCGCGCCGGTGAATGCTCCTTTGACATACCCGAACAGTTCGCTTTCGATCAGAGATTCGGGGATTGCCGAACAGTTGATGCACATAAACGGATTTCGGTGTCGCGAGCTTTGCCGGTGAATGAGTTCCGCAACCACTTCCTTGCCGGTGCCGGTTTCTCCGGTAATCAGAACCGTGCTGTCTGTCAGGGCGATCTTCGAGACTTTTTCCCGGATCATCCGAATCACGGGACTATGACCGACCAGACCTGGCTCATCCCGAATCTCCTGCGGTGTCGGCGTTCTGGAAAAGGTATCCGCAACACGCTGTCGGATGTTTTCAATATCCTGATTTGACAACGGAGCTTTGAAATAATCGCTGACACCGGCTTTGATGGCTGAGATAGCCTGATCTTCGGAACTGTGAGCGGTAATCAGGATAACAGGAACAGTCGGATTATGACATCGGATTTGTTTTGTGAACGTAAGACAATTCTGAACTTGCTGCCGGGAAGGAGTCAGACAGATAAGCCCGGGTTGATGTTGTCTGAAGAATTGAAGGGCGTTTCCATCATCAGAGAATCCGATATGGCATCCCTGATATCTGAAATATGCCGATAAGTTATGATTTATTGCCTCTTCTGCCCCGACGATCATAAGGAACAGATTTTTCATAAACCGAGTCTCCTAATGGTTACAGATGTTTATACATCTCCCCTCTGAGCTTTTATGGTTTTTATCATGTCAGTATAGAAATTTCAATAGGATCGGAACTGTATTTTGGGGTTAGGAGTTTTCTGCTACTAACCCTACAACGACATTTACGATATAACTATTTTATAATTAAAGATAAATCGAAACTGAGTGACGGGTATCCCACAGAAATCACAGTCTTTGCAGTGATATTTCTGCGCCCCGGCTGCTGCCGTACCGTTTTTTCCGATATTCATGCTTCCGCATTTTCCGCAGGGTATGTTTATCATGATTTTTCTCCTTTTTATGAGTTACGCAGTTGAGAAAATGAGTTGAAAATGTTAACTCACCTTACGCAGTAATTTTCAAAGACTCTGATTTTCCGCAGATCCGCGGATTCTCTGTCTGCTCTTTCCGCTCTGAGGACAGATACGCATTTCAAGCCGTTTGTACACAGACAGATCAAATTACTGCGTAAGGTGATCGGATAAATAAAAGGATGGCATTGATTTATGTCAAGAGACAAGAAAAAATTTGCCGCTGAAGGAAATGATGGTGAGTCGGATTGATGAGAAGTTTTTATCGCCACTTAAGGCAGAAACACGCACCACCCGAAGATGAAGCGGATACCTCTGCCGTGCCGTCATGCCAGCCCATGATCTGCCGGACAATGGCAAGCCCGAGTCCATGTCCGCCCGAATCTCTGTTCCGGCTTTCATCGAGACGCACAAACGGCTCGAAAATCCGTTCCCGATCAGCCTCAGCAATACCGGGTCCGTCATCTTCGACACAAATCATAAAGAAACCACCCTCGATTCGGGCAGATATATTTATAACGGATTTGGCATGTCGAAGCGCATTGCTGAGAAGATTTTCCACAGCCCTACCCAGATATTTCGGATCCGCATTCAGGGTTTCGGGAAGTCCGGTTTCGCTGATATTTATTCCGATGTCGGAAACCCCTCTCCCGGCTGTATCTGCAAGGCTTTTCAGCCATGTGTATGTCGGAAGAACTTCTATCGAAAGTTCGGGCTTGATCCTGTCGAATCGGACATACGCAATAAGTTCCGAAACCAGTGATTCGATCTCACCGATATCGCCGTATATTCCCTTGAGATGGCGTTGCTTGTCTTCCCTGCTTTCCGACAATTCGAGCATTTCCAGCCCGAACCGGATTCTGGAAATCGGGGTTCTGAATTCGTGAGAAACCGCATTGATCAGCATTTTCTGCGAATTGACCAATGCCGATATTCTGTCTGCCATAGCGTTGAATGTATCGGCAAGCGGTCTGAGGGATGAGCGTTTCATCACATCTGCCCGGATATCGAGCCTGCCGTTTCCGAACTGTTCCGATGATACCATGATGGCTTTGAGATTTTTCCAGAACGGTATGGTCCAGATAAGAGAAAAAATCGCCATCAGAAATATGGAGGATGCCAACGCCAATATTTCGATGTCTGTCATGCTGGTAACCTGTTCGAGGTCTTTTACCGGACCGAAAGTAACTGCCATATCGCTCTGATTCAGTCGTTTGTGATATATCGTCCATTTCTCCCGGATAACGATTCCGCCGTTTATCAGAGTATTGCGCTCATTTTGGCTGATATTGAGGGAGTCAATCTTTTCAACGGATACGGGAAATCCGAATTTTTTCCTGAGTTCATCCATTTCTTCATAAATCCGGGATTCCGGAATATCTTTGAAATACTGCTCAGCCAGATAAAACGGTCCTCGGACAAGATCCAAATTGTATTTGTCCAGCCTCTGTGTAATAACGGATATGATGATTTTGTTGAGAATCGGGCTGTACACAAATTTGAGAACCATGAGTGCTGTGAATATGAATAGAAAAAAGCTGAGAAAAATGCGTTTCATG
>CAZMDM010000126.1:0-10383 GCA_964564775.1 uncultured Desulfonema sp.
CGGTATGACCGAGGAAGAAATCGAAGCGTATCTGAAAAAACTGAAAAAGTCGAAAAGAAGGAAAAAATCGGATTTATAGCAGATAAATTAAGGAAGGCTTCGGAATTCGGCAGTATTTGCAATCAGTCCGGATTTCGGAATATCGGAGAAAATCAGAATGAGTGAATATTCGGTCAATATTCTGGATACGGACGCGTTGAAAAATACGGTGGACAATGATCCTGATTTGGTGAAAGAGCTGATACGTCTGTATCTGGAAAATCTTCCCAAGCTTATGGCACAGATACAGGAGGGTATCATCAGGAAGGATAACCGCTTAATCGAAGAATCCGCTCATGCGCTGAAAGGGATGAGTTTCAATATTTCTGCCAAAAAGGTCGCCGATACAGCATTTAGCCTTGAAAAGATCGGGCGGAATAATGAATCGGAAAAAGCCGGAGATGTTTATGCGTTATTGAAAAAGGATGTCGAAGATTTGAAGCAGGCTCTGGATTATCTGATAAAAATCGAATCAGCATGACTTTATGGGGGACCGATGAATAAGACGAGACGGATGAGCAAGGTACTGGTTACCGACGACGATGCTTTGCAGCAACTGATTCTTCGCAAATATCTCGAAGGGAACGGATATGAAGTGCTTGATGCTGCTAACGGTTTGGAAGCACTGAAAATATTGTCCGATGAGCCGGATATTCGTATGCTGATTACCGATTTGGTCATGCCCTGGATGGACGGATATGAACTGATTCAGGCTGTCAGAGAACGTCAGATGCGTTATGTTTATATTATTGTGCTGACCGGCATGGATGATAAAGAGTCTTTGGTAAAAGCGCTGAGTCTCGGCGCGGATGATTTTCTGATCAAGCCGGTATTTCCTGACGAACTGAAGCTCCGCATTCTGGGCGGATCACGCTTGCTGAATCTGGAAGGACACGAGGAAATCATATTTTCGATGGTGAGGCTTTGCGAATTCCGCAGTGATGAGACTGGTTATCATCTGGAGCGCATTCAGGAATATACCCGGCTGCTTGCCCGCTACTTATCGAAATATTATCCTGAAACCGGACTGACTCTGAGCATGGCAGATGAAATTGCAAGGGTCAGCCCACTTCATGATGTCGGCAAGGTGGCGATTCCGGATCATATTCTGCATAAACCCGGCAAACTGACAGATGAAGAATGGGCAATAATGAAAACCCATGCAAGCATCGGCGGGAGGCTTATCAAAGATATCTACGATAAGGTTGTTTCGCCGTATTTGTGGTTTGCTTATGAAATTGCCATGTTTCACCATGAAAAATGGGATGGTACCGGGTATCCCGAAGGACTCAGGGAAGAAAATATTCCCATACCCGCGCGAATCGTGGCATTGGCAGATGTGTATGACGCATTGACCAGCAAACGATGTTACAAACCCGTATTTTCCCATGAGCAATCAAAAGAAATCATTATCAAAGCCAAAGGACAGCATTTCGACCCCATGCTGGTGGATACGTTTATAGCATTGGAAGACGCATTCGTGGAAACCGGAAAAAAGTTTCGGGATGCTCCGTTGAATTAAGTGTAAAATGCGAAGTGCAAAGTTTAAAATTACAGGAGAAACACTTTGAGCGGATATCGTATTCTGATTATTGATGATGATCCCACTCAGCATCTGATTGTCGGCGAATACTTAAAGCAGGCAGGGTATCAGGCATTTCATGCGCGGGAGGGGGTAAAAGGAATTGAGATGTTGGAGGAAAAAAAACCGGACTTGGTACTTCTGGATATTCAGATGCCGGGAATGGACGGATTTAAAATTCTTGAAACCATCCGAAAGAAAAGCGCGTTTCGCGACATTCCGGTACTGATGCTGACATCTTTGGAACATCAGCATCTGAAGATCAAGGGGTTGGAACTGGGCGCGGATGATTACATTACCAAACCTTTTAACAGAGCTGAGCTTCTGGCGCGTATCAAAGCCGCACTCAGGCGTTCCGAGCGATATCGCAAAACCGAAGGCATCATGGAAGGCAATCTCGGCGATGTGGGCTTGTCCGACCTGCTTCAGAGTATGGAACTCGGATCGAGAACCGCGAGTATTTATCTTCAGACTCTCGATGCGGAAATTTTTGTCGAAAACGGTATGCTGCTTCATACCCGTTTCAGGCAGTTTACCGGTACTCAGGCATTGACCCGGATATTTCTGATGGAAAAGGGAGCGTTTTCCATCAAATTCAATGAAATTCCTCCGGGAGTTACCGGTGATCCCATTCCTCTGATGTCGGTACTGATGGGCGTTTTGTCCGAAGTAGATGAGGTGAAAGACATTGTCCGTAAAATCAAAGTGGAACAGCGTCTGATCCGGGTGGATGATGAGTTGTCCGAATTTCCCGAACTCGGAAAATTCAAAACTTTGCCGCCTATGTCATTTACCGAGATGGTGGTACTGATGGATAATGATATCAAAAGCAATCTGAGAACCTTGATCAAGGCATCCAAAAAAGGAAAATTGCGATTGGTGAAACAGGAGATATGACCATGAAGAGAAACATAACCATCGGAGTATGTTCGATTATGCTGATGTGCGCCGCATCGGTTGCGTTTGCAGTCTCGGAGGTATTCAAAGACAATATTTTCGATCCGGGTCAGATGAAAGCGACTGACAGTGTGTTGAAGGTGAAGGTGGGAGACGCGTTGCCGGATTTTTCACTTCCGTCCCTGTCCCGCGAAAAGATATCGCTGTCTCAGTTCAGAGGCAAAAAGAATGTGGTGATTTCTTTTGTTCCGGCAGCATGGACCCCGGTGTGTTCGGATCAATGGCCCGGGTACAATCTGGCACAGGAATTGTTCGAAAAAAACGATGCGGTTCTTCTGGGGATTACGGTTGACAGCATTCCCACGCTTTTTGCATGGACAAATCAGATGGGAAAGCTCTGGTTTCCGGTGTTGTCGGATTTTTGGCCCCATGGAAAAGTAGCGGATATGTATGGGATTCTCCGCTCAGATGGCGTATCGGAACGCGCTATCTTTATCATTGATAAAGCCGGGATTCTCCGATATGCTCATGTCTCCGATATCAATAAGCGCCCTGATCTGAAAGATATTATCGGTGAACTTGAGAAGTTGAAATAGGGATACATAATGCAGGAACTCAGCAAATCCCAGCAGGGAAGAATTGCCATCCGCATGTTTCAGACACTTGCGGATGCTTTAGCCATCAGAGGATTTTATAGACCTTCGGGAAGATCCGGGCAGATGCTTGCCGATTGTCTGCGAATGCTTTCGCCGGAAATATATGGCAGCATGAACGATCCGAGAATCATCGAACTCAAAGGTCTGGAATATGTTCTGGATCGTCTTCCCAAAGGCATCGAGCAGTGTATCCGAATTTTTCTGACTGCTCAGGAAGAACTCGAACAGACCTCTTTTGAAAGAGTGGAACCTCCCAAACGCAGGCGGACGTCTTTCAGAGTCAGCGATAATGAGGTGAGTTTTGTCATCACCAACGGTGTCAGCGAAATTTACGATATTCTGACGCATTTGACGTTTCTGAATATCGAAGCGCGTAAAATCAGGCGACAGATTCATACGGAAGGCGGATCTGAAACGCGGGAATGGAAAAAGCTCGAAGAAACCGCACAGAGCGAAAGAGAACTCAGCGGAAAAGAATTGGATCAGGCACTTTGGAATCTGAGTGTCATTCTGGGCAGAACCTATCAGGAAACCCGCCAGACTTATGAGTATCTTGAAAAGCGGAAATCGGAGGACAACAGCAGCTACGGGCTTTTCAAAATCGTATATAGTTTGGGAAAGCTGATGGAAAATGAGGAAAAAGATAAAGACAATGTGGTGGTGGTTTATTTTACGCCGTCTCTGAGGGACATGCTGGGACAGCAGCAATACGGTCGCTCATGGGCAGCCAATATCAAAAAGACTCTGTGCGAACTCGGTTTGCAGCAACGCCCTCTGCACATCATCAGCGCAAATCTGCACAGTGTGGTCAACAGTCTTTACGGTTATGCCGCTCTTCCTCTCTGTACCCAGGGAGATAGCTGCAAGGATATATACGAATTTTTCTATCTGCTTCGGGAAAAAGAGCAGGAAGTCAGAGCGTTTGCCAAAGATCATGGATTTTATGACCTGCCTGATCTTACAGATTCCAATATTGACTGTCAGATCATTGATACTGCCTGTATCGAATCTCTGCCCTTTCACCCTCAGTTTCACATCAATACCGAACAGATCAGACAGGAAAAACCTGTTATTCTGGTTATGGATTATGCTTTCGGCGCGCAGGCTTTCGAAATTATGGATGAGCTGCTGATGCCGATTCAGACGGACAGTCAGGAAATTCAGATGAATGTCCGCTCGGTTTCGGTGATGGGAAAAGCAGGTATTCTGCCCGGGAAGAAAGGGGATATCATGCTGGCAACTGCTCATGTATTCGAAGGAACTCCGCATAATTATATTGTAGATAACGATCTGAGAAAGGAAGATTTCGATGACAGCGCGGAAGTCCATGTCGGTCCGATTGTTACAGTATTGGGAACTTCGCTTCAGAACCGTCATGTATTGGAAAGATTTCAGACCACCAGTTGGAAAGCCGTGGGACTTGAAATGGAGGGCGGGCATTATCAACGCGCGATTTCCGCTTCCATTATCAGGGGACATA
The DNA here is from genome assembly GCA_964564775.1 of uncultured Desulfonema sp. GTDB lineage: Bacteria > Desulfobacterota > Desulfobacteria > Desulfobacterales > DYRC01 > DYRC01. The sequence continues at coordinate 4,655 of CAZMDM010000126.1, forward strand.
TCTCGAAAGACGTGAAAGTCCGTTATGCCTATTATGCTTCTGACAATCCCTTGAAAAGCGGACAGACCCTTGCATCGGGAAGTATGGGAAAAGAAGGCATCCGACCGACATATATGATTACGAAAGTGATTTTGGAGAAAATATTGGGCAGTCGGGTTGCAAAGACTTCTGAAACCTGATTCACAGGACTAGCGGGATTCTTTTCTTCCGGATAATTCGTCTTTATCCATGTCTGTACACTCTGTTTTTGCGCCTGTATCCCGAAGCATCCGCGCGTTTGCATCTGACCAGCATGATTCCCGCGGCAATTGCCATCGCGATACCGATCACCTGAGACGGTGAAAGCGGTCCCATGAATCCGCCTCTGAAATCATCCCGGAATATTTCAAGTATGGAGCGGACAGAGCCATAAATCATCACATATACCCAGAAAACCTGCCCCTCGAATTGCTTTCTGATTCGCAGCATCCATAAAATAGCGAATATCGTGAAATTGCTGAACGCTTCATATAACTGAGTAGGATGCAGTGAAATTCCCAAGGGCGCAAGGCTTTCGGGATGGCTAAAGGTAACTGCCCATGGAAGTTCACATATTTTGCCATAGCAGCATCCTGCGAAAAAACAGCCGATCCGTCCCAGTGCATGTCCGATGGCAAGAGAGGGCGCCAGAAGATCGGCAATTTTCCAGATTTCGATACGGTGTTTCTTCAGATAAACGATTGCAAAAACCAACGCACTGATAAAACCGCCGTAGAAGACTAATCCGCCCTCCCAGATTTTGAAAATCTCCAGAGGGTTTTTGAAAAAATGACCGGGCATGGTGAACACATAGAAAAGACGCGCGCCGATTACCGAAGAAATCAGGATATAAAAACATAAATCCATAATTTGCTCGGGATTTTCACCGACGCGAACCGCTTCTTTTTTTGCCATCAGAATGCCAGTCAGAAAGCCCAATGCCACAAAAAATCCGTAAGTGTGAATCGTCAGCGGACCAAGCTTTAGCAGAATAGGGTGCATGATAACATCTTTCCATCAAGAGAATTATAGAAAGATAGCACAATTTATATTCTTATTCAATACCTGCAATTGTCTTTCCGCAATGCTTCGGGTATTTTTTCATAAGTCCGTTCACCTTTTATAACGATGTCAATGCTTCGAGCTTGCTTTTTCTGAAATTGAAGAGCCGAAAATAATCCACAAAATTATTGTGAAACCGAATATGTTGTGTTATTCAGATATGAATAAATATCGAACTTCAGGTATTCAGGATGCAAATTTCAGTAGTAATTCCCTGTTACAATGTGAAACATCATATTCTTTCGGTGATTGACAGCATCGGTTCGGAAGTGTCCCGGATTTATGTCGTAGATGATAAATGCCCGGAAAATACCGGAAAATATGTCGAAGAATTCTGTAAAGATCCGCGGGTTCGGGTGGTGTATAATCCCGAAAACAAAGGCGTAGGCGGCGCAACAATGGCGGGCTATCGTCAGGCAATGGAAGACAAATCCGATATTGTTGTCAAAATTGACGGCGACGGACAGATGAATCCCAAATTGATTCCCCGTTTTATTCAGCCGATCATCGAAGGCTGTGCGGATTATACCAAAGGCAACCGCTTTTACTCTTTGGAATCTTTGGAAACCATGCCCAAAATCCGAATTTTCGGCAACGCGGGGCTGTCATTTTTAAGCAAGCTGACCAGCGGGTATTGGAATATTATGGACCCGACCAACGGCTACACGGCAATTCACGCGTCCGTGCTGAGTATGCTGCCTCTGCATAAAATTGACAATCGCTATTTTTTCGAAAGCGATATGCTGTTCCGGCTCAATACCTTCAGGGCAGTGGTTCGGGAAATCCCGATGGACGCGATCTACGGAGAGGAAAAAAGCAATCTCAGTATTCTGAAAGTGATTAAAGATTTTCCGGCAAAACATCTGGTGAGATTTTTTAAACGGCTGTATTACAACTATTTTATGCGGGATTTCAATGTCTGCTCCGTAGAAATCATTTTCGGAACACTGCTGATGCTGGGCGGCGCAATATTCGGTCTGATTCATTGGTATTTAAGTATTCATCGCGGGATTCCCGCCACCACCGGCACGGTCATGCTTGCTGCGCTTCCGGTGATTATGGGATTTCAGTTGTTTCTGTCTGCAATTCACTATGATGTGATGAATATCCCCAAAAAGCCGCTTCACAAATTTTTCCTCCTGCATCACAAATTGTTATCCGAGGATAAAGAGCATTGATCCGGTTTTATCAGACCAGCTCTTATGCTTCAGCTTGTAAGGTTTTCGTAGCATGGATTCTGAGAAGATCATTTTTTGCGGTTTCGATAAGTTTCGAAATATCCGCAATCAGGGCGACCGTTCCGTCCGCAAGCACGGTAGCACCTGAAAATTCCTTGGCTTTTCTGCAATATCTGCCCAGACTCCGAATCACGGTCTGATGCTGCCCGATGATCTGATCTGCCACAAATCCGACCCGCGTACCTTCGGATCGGGTAATGATGATTTCGCCGATATTCGGAGCATCCCCTTCGATATTGAAGATTTCCCTCAGAAAAATATACGGAACAATTTCGTTTCGTATATTGATGATATGCTGCCCGGATTTGTCTGTCATATCCGCTTCGATACATTCTTCAACCGAAGACAAAGGGAATACGTAATATTCTTCTCCGACTCTGACCAGAAGCCCGTCAATCATGGCAAGCGTCAGAGGCAGCGTCAGGGAAAAGACCGTACCGAAGCCCAGTCTGCTTTCGATATCCAGACTGCCTCTGAGTTCTTCGATCCGACGTCTGACCACATCCATACCCACCCCGCGTCCTGAAATGCCGGTAACAGACGATGCGGTTGAAAAACCGGGCATACAGATCAGGGAATGGATGTCTTTTTCGCTTAACTCGCTATTCGGAGAGATCAATCCTTTTTCAATGGCTGTTGCACGGATTTTTTCGGAGTTCAATCCTGCTCCGTCATCGCTGATCCGAATCCTGACCCCCGCACCCGAATACGATGCCGACATCAGAATCGTGCCGTATTCGGGTTTTCCCGAAGCGTTTCTGATCTCAGGCGCTTCGATGCCGTGATCTATGGCATTGCGGAGAATGTGAATAATGGGATCGTGCAGTTGTTCCGCAATGGTTTTATCCAACTCCGTATCTTCGCCTTCCACGCTGAACCTTACTTGCTTGTTCAATTCGGCGCTTAAGTCTCTGACCAGACGTCTGAATCTTCCGAAGGTTTTCCCGATGGGAACCATACGGATATTCATGGTGTTGTCTCTGAGTTCCGAAGTCAGGCGTTCCATTTCTTCGGCAACCGCAAGCATATCAGGATGCTCCGAAGAGTTTGCCAACTGAAAAAACCGTGCCTGAAGTGTTACCAATTCTCCGACCAGATTGGCAAGCCTATCCAGCTTTTCGGAATCCACGCGGATACCGGAACTTTTTTCAAGCTCCCATCGCTGTTTCGATACTTCGCGTACATGCTGCTGCTCTGCCAGCGCAGCTTCCACAATCACCGGATCCACAACCTTTTCTTCCACCAGCAGATCACCGATCTTCTTTTGTTTTTTCAAAACCTCGTTCAGTACTTCGGGTGTGATTTTTCCCCGCTCGACCAGAATTTCGCCCAGACGTTTATAATGCCTTTCCTCCACAATATCGTCATGGATCAGGTCGATGGAGATATCGCTGCTGTCTTCCACAAAAATAAACACATCCCGAATCGCATTGATATTCTTGTCTGTAGTCAGGATAATATCCCAGCCCACATAGTTTGCTTCGGGATCGAGCTGCATCAGTACCGGAATATTCTGAGTCAGAGCAAATACACCGCATTCTCCCAGTTGCCTGAGTTCGTTGAGCAGTAGCAGAGGATTTGTGCCGTTGTGAAAAATATCCCGATGCGGCTGAAAAAAAATACGATAGGTGGTATGTTCGGTCCTTGTCCTGAACTCTCCGAGGTTCGCTTTGTCTTCTTTATTCCGGTTTTCGGAGTGAGTATAACAGTTGTTTTTTTCGGGAAACAGCGATTTCAAATATCCGATAATGTCTGAAGCGCGCTGAGGAATTGCAGGCTCGCCTCCGTAAGCTTCGCGAAGCATGGCGCGGATATGATCGCATCCCGCAAGCGTAAAACTGACAAGATCGCTTGTTACCTTGATTTCACCGGAACGCACCCTGTCAAAAAAGCTTTCCAGTTCATGGGCAAACGAGGCTACTTCGTCGAATCCCGACATCGCGCCCGATCCTTTGATGGTATGCAATGCCCGAAAAACCCGTCCGATCTGTTCTTCATTGCCGGGGGTTTCTTCCAACTCCAATAAGGAAGCCTCAAGCTCGGTCAGAAGTTCCGAAGCTTCTTCCCTGAAGATTTCTTTCTGAGCGTCTGTTATCATGGATCAACCATAAAGCAATATTGAGTTTGTATGTTCAGGCATACTAGACCAAAACCGTTTCATTTTCAATCAAAAACCACTTTTTTCGCCGGATAAAAACAAAAAAACCCGATCAGCATCCTGACCGGGTCTTATTTTCCGATATGTCGGAGAGAGAGGGATTCGAACCCTCGGTACAGGTTTCCCCATACACTCACTTAGCAGGCGAGCGCCTTCAGCCTACTCGGCCACCTCTCCGAATCTCTTTTCTGGCGGAGGGAGTAGGATTCGAACCCACGGAGCTGTTACACTCAACGGTTTTCAAGACCGCCGCTTTAGACCACTCGTCAATCCCTCCCTCCCGCAAACAGAGAAATACCTTTTAGCACTTTCAGTGTTTCAGGTCAACATTTTTTTGAAATTCAGCGATTCGGAATAAAAATAACCGTAACTGACAACTTTCTTGAAAAATCCGATTTTTTTGTTTTACAATCTCTCGGATGCCTGAGTTTTGTTCAGATATTTTTTTACGGTTCGCCGATCCAGCCTTGTCTTGCGGGCAACTGCTTCGATTGTGCCGTATCGTTCATACAGGAAGCGGCAATATCCTCCCAGAAGCTCGTCTGCCGAAAGAGTTCCTGCATCAATTCCGGATTTCAGCAGAGATCCCTTATCCGAATCGCCGACCATACTGACCTCGCCCATATCCGGGTCCAAAAGAATCCGTCTCACAAACTGTTCCAATTCCCGGACATTGCCGGGCCATGGATAGTTTTTTCCCGGATGTCTCATAATCGCGGTTCTGACCATATCGGTCAGTTCCGATGAAGCCTCTCCCAAAATACGGATAAGGGTGTGAGACAAAAGATCATCCAACTCTCCGGCATCTTCCCGGATCCGTTGTCTGAGCGGCGGAACAACGATGACATCCGAGCAAAGTCGGTAATAAAAATCATCCCGCATCAGTCCTTTTGCCCTCAGATCATCCGCAGAACGATTGGTTGCGGCAATCACCCTGCCTCTGAAACGCCGTTTTTCATGACTGCCGACCGGAGTGAACCAACGCTCCTGAATCACCTGAAGCAGTTTGATCTGTACTGGAACCGATACCTCGCCGATTTCATCCAGAAAAATCGCTCCGAAAGAACTGCAACGATCAAACACGCCTTTGAAGTCCTCGACTGCTCCGGTAAACGCGCCTTTTTTATGACCGAACAGTTCGGATTCGATAATGGTTTCGGGAAACTGAGAAAGATTCAGCGAGACAAAAGAGCGTGAAAAACTTTCTGAGAATTGAAGTTTTTTCTCATCAAAAGGAATATAGCCGGATTGAC
>CAZMDM010000127.1:0-5558 GCA_964564775.1 uncultured Desulfonema sp.
ATTATGTATTTTATGTTTACGGCTCGCAGCCTGTCAGAACACATCGGATAATTTTTGAATAGTTATTATATGATTGATCTTGTAATGTCAACATGAAAAACATAAGATCGAAAAATAAACTTGAAATTTACCTATAAAAACTGATAATCTTGAATTTTATTCTACCAAAGAATAGGACTGAAATTCAACAGTTTGATTTCGAATATTTCAAATGAACGGATGTGCCATGAAACGGAAAGCATTTCACATGAGCGGTGGAAAAGACCGCAAAGCCAAAAAAGATAAATTTGTGTTCACTGCCTCTGAAGAAGAGGTCGCATCGCCGGAAACAGAAACAGAGAGCATTGGGCATTCGGATTCTTCCCCGGATACTCCTGCCGAATCTGCAACAGATGTCCCGAATGAAACAGACGCGGAAAAATCTGCCGAGATACAGGAAAGCATTGCCATCGCGCCGAAGGAACCGCCTGATCCGGCTGAGGATATCGGGACTCCGCCTGAAGCCCATTCTGTCCCGGAACCTGAATTTGATCAGACAGAACAAATTGAAAAAAATCAGGAAAGTTCTTTTGTGAATCAAGCTGTAAGCCATCCCGATGCGCCGCCAGAACTTCAGGAAGCCCCGCAGCTTCCCGAACCTGAACCTGAAGTCGAATGCGATCCCAATGCACCGCTTCCCACATTTTATAACGGTCCCAATCTTGCCGAAATCCGAAAACGCTGCGGTGTCAGACTTCGTGCAATTTGGGAAGAAACCAAAATTCCGATTGCAACCCTTGAAAACATCGAATCTGAAAATTATGAAGCTTTGCCGCCGGAGGTCTATGTCAGGAGCTTTATCATGGCGTATGCCAAGTTTTTATCTCTAGACCCGAAAAAAGCGGTCAAAGATTATATGGAGCGGTACCGTGTCTGGAGAGTCGAGTATGAAAAACAGCAGAAATGCAAATCTTCTCTGTTTTCATTCGGCAAATCTGGGTCTTTTTTCGGAATCAAAATCAAGAAGTCTTGACGCGGGAACATTATGGATATTAAAACGGATTTTCTGATTATCGGTAGCGGCATTGCCGGACTGAGCTTTGCCCTGAAAGTCGCGGAAGCCGGAGAAGTGGCTGTGGTTACCAAAAAAGGTCTGACCGACAGCAATACCTCACTGGCTCAGGGTGGTATCGCGTCTGTATTCGATCAGTTGGATTCTTTTGATCTTCACATCAAAGATACGCTGTCTGCCGGAGACGGGCTGTGCCATCAGGATGTGGTGGAAATGGTGGTCAGAGACGGACCCGACCGCATCCGAGAACTGATCGCATTGGGTGTTCAGTTCAATCTCAAAGAAGATTCGGATTCCGAAACTCTGGATTTGGGACGTGAGGGCGGACATTCCAAAAACCGGATTGTTCATGCGCTCGATATGACCGGAAAAGAAGTGGAACGGGTTTTGGCAGAACGGGTAAAAAATCATCCCCGTATCCGAATATTCGAAAATCACATTGCCGTTGATCTGATTACCTGCTCGACTCGGATGAAGCGCGGCATGATTACCACCACCCATGAAGATTACTGCATCGGTGCGTATATTTTCGACCGTGATGCCCGAGTGGTGAAAACCTTCTGTGCCAGAACCACACTTCTGGCAGCAGGCGGCACCGGAAAAGTCTATCTTTACACCAGTAACCCGGATATTGCCACCGGAGATGGCATCGCAATGGCATACCGTGCCGGAGCAAAAGTTGCCAATCTTGAATTTGTCCAGTTTCATCCGACCTGCCTCTATCATCCTGACGCGAAAAATTTCCTGATTTCCGAAGCGGTCAGAGGTGAAGGCGGCATTCTGACAGACGCATCGGGAAATCCGTTCATGCACAAATATGATCCTCTGAAAGATCTGGCATGTCGGGATGTGGTTGCCAGAGCCATTGATACGGAACTCAAAAAAAGCGGCAGTGATTGTGTTTTTCTGGATATTTCGCATAAAGATTCGGATTTTATCAGAAAACGCTTTCCGAATATCAACGAAAAATGTCTGCGCTACGGGATCGATATGACCCGGATGCCGATCCCAGTTGTACCGGCTGCTCATTATATGTGCGGCGGAGTCGTAACGGATATGTTCGGCAGAACCGATATTCACGGATTGTATGCGGTCGGCGAAACTGCGTGTACGGGTCTTCACGGTGCAAATCGTCTGGCAAGCAATTCTCTGATCGAAGCGCTGGTGTATGCGGATAAAGCTGCGGGGCAGGCGATAGAAGATATGAAATCGCCCCTGTCCAAGCCTATTCCTGATCCTCCGGCATGGGACGATGTCGGTACAGTTGACAGTGATGAACTGATTATGGTCTCTCATAACTGGGATGAAATCCGGCGACTGATGTGGAATTATGTCGGCATTGTGCGATCCGACAAGAGGCTTGCCCGTGCGCAGCGCAGAATCGAAATCATTCAGAAAGAGATTCGGGAATATTATTGGAATTTCAGGGTTTCCTCCGATCTGATCGAGCTTCGCAATATTGCAACGGTTGCGGAACTGATTATCACCTGCGCCATGCACCGCAAAGAAAGTCGGGGGCTTCATTATAATATCGAATATCCTGACAGAGATGACAAACGCTGGTGTAAAGATACGGTGATCCGGCGTCCGTTTGTGGGATAAATTTCAAAGGGGTATTTATGAGATGGGAAGATGGTCGCCGCAGCGACAATATCGAGGATCAGCGGGATGATGAATTTACTGAGGATAACGGAGGGTACGGACGCGGAACTGGCATTCGTATCGGAGGCATCGGCGGCGTGGGTGCGATCCTCCTCATTTTGGTGGGATTGTATTTCGGGATTGATCCGAGATATCTGCTGCAATCCGGAAATACCGGAAAATCTCAATCCGTATCCAGATCGGAACGGCAGCGCAAGCCATCGGATACTGTCAGAAATGACGATATGAAAGCGTTTATTTCGGTGGTATTGGCAGATACGGAAGATGTGTGGCGCGAAATATTTGCCGCATCAGGAAAGCAGTATCGGTATCCCAAACTCGTGCTGTTTTCACGAAAAGTACAATCTGCCTGCGGATTTGCCGACGCGGCCACGGGACCTTTTTATTGTCCCGGAGATTATAAGGTTTATCTGGATACGAGCTTTTTCGATGAACTGAAAAGCCGATTTGGCGCTCCGGGCGACTTTGCACAGGCGTATGTGATTGCCCATGAGGTCGGGCATCATGTTCAGACATTGTTGGGCATTTTGCAGAAAGTGAATGCCAAAAGCAGAACACTCAATCGCGCGGAAGCGAATAAGCTGTCGGTAAAATTGGAGCTTCAGGCAGATTGTTTTGCAGGCGTATGGGCAAATCGGGCAGATAAGGCTCGGCATATTCTCGAAGCTGGAGATATCGAAGAAGCCCTGAATGCTGCAAGCGCTATCGGCGATGACCGGATTCAGAAGCAGTCGCGGGGATATGTGGTTCCCGATGCGTTCACACACGGAAGCTCGAAACAAAGGGTGTATTGGTTCAAACGAGGATTCGAACACGGCGATACCGAAATGTGCAATACGTTCAAGACAGAATCCTCTACCTTTGGGGTAAAGGATAAAGAACCTTTTTCAGAAACAAGCCCTGCGGCGGTGCGGTAATGCCCGCCTGACTCCGATCCCGAGACAAGAGAATACGCTTCATATCTTCCGGGATGAATTTGCCAGAACCTATATCTGCAAGGGTTCCGACAATATTACGTACCATATATCTCAGAAATCCGTCCGCCTCGATCTCGAATTGCAACAATGCGTGTTCTTGAACAAACTCCGCATGAAATACGGTTCTGACCGTGTGTTTTCGGGGGCTTCCCACAGCTTCGAAAGCTTTGAAATCTTGCGTGCCGATCAGATATTTCGCACCTTCTCTCATGGCGGAAACATCCAGCGGATATCTCACCCACCAGCAATATTGCCGTCCGACCGCACAGGGAATCGGATCGTTGAAAATTCGATACAGATATCGCTTTGATTTCACATCGAATCTGGCATGAAACTCTAACGATACTTCCTGACAATCCCGGATCACAATATCTTTGTTTAGCAGACTATTCAATCCTTTATGAAATGCTTCACAGGACAGACGCGTATCGCATCTGAAATTGGCAACCTGCCCCAGAGCATGAACACCCGCATCGGTTCTGCCAGATCCGATCAGGGAAATCTCCTGCCGGGTCATGGTTTGCAATGCAGTTTCAATAGCTGCCTGAATGGTGGGATCATTTTTTTGTCTTTGCCATCCGGCATACGCAGTTCCGTCATATTCGATCAGAAGTTTGAAATTTCTCATTACAGACGATCACAGCGGATATTTGCCATTTCTTCTTCGAACGCATCATCCATCAGATCGGGAAATCGTTCGAGCGGATAGGATACGCCGCAAGCCCTGCAGCGCAAAGAGATATTCCGTCAGGTCCTATAAAATCCGAGTTTTTTTCCACAGCGCGGGCATGTAGCAACGTCTTTTTTCATTCAGCGATCACCTCTTTACATTTTCGAAATTTCAGAGTATCACAGAGAAATCAAGAGCGCAACCGATTTCATCAACCTCTGACCCGAAGGAAATATCGAGAGTATGAATCATATTCAAACCTATCAGATTTATCCGACCATTCCCGAACCCTTGTCATTTCTGGAAGTTCTGTCCCGCAACCTGTGGTGGTGCTGGAAACCGGAAGCCATCGAACTGTTTCGCAGAATTGACCCGAAATTGTGGGAAAATTCAGGCAGAAATCCCATTATTCTGTTGGCAAATGTACCTCAGAAACGTCTGGAGGAACTGACATCGGACGACAGCTATCTGGCACATCAGAACAGAGTCAGAATTCAATTCGAACAACGGGTGTCTTATCCTATTGATATTACGCAGACACCTTATCGCCAGCAGAACGCGATTGCCTATTTTTCGATGGAATTCGGTCTGCATGAAAGCATTCCGTTTTTTGCCGGAGGCTTGGGCGTTCTTGCCGGAGATCATCTGAAAGCCGCGTCCAACATGGCATTGCCGCTGGTGGGTGTCGGACTTCTGTATCGCAACGGATATTTCCGTCAGTTTCTGGATTCCACCGGATTGCAGCAGGAGGCATATCCCGAAACCGAATTGTATTATCTTCCGGTGGAACGGGCAAGAGATTCTATCGGCAATGAAATCAATATTTCGGTCGCGGGACCTGACGGCAATATCGGTGCGGCGGTGTGGAAAATCCGTGTCGGCAGAATTCCGCTGTATCTGCTGGATACCAATATTCCCGAAAACCCTCCTGAAGCCCGTGAAATCACCGCACGCCTGTACGCGGGCGAAACCAAAATCCGTCTGGCACAGGAAGCTCTCTTGGGAATCGGCGGCATGAAAGCATTGGCAGCAATGGGCATTTTTCAGAGGGTCTGCCACTTGAACGAAGGGCATTCCGCGTTTTCCGGTCTGGAGCGTCTGGCACAGATGATGACCCGCTATAACCTGGATCTGAAAACCGCTATGGAGATTGTGCCGCGAGGTACCGTATTTACCACGCACACTCCGGTTGCCGCAG
>CAZMDM010000128.1:0-11250 GCA_964564775.1 uncultured Desulfonema sp.
TTCCACCTAAATTTGCCCCCCGCGCTGAATTCCTGCTTGGACCCCTCAGAATCAGTTTTCTCACATGCAAGGTTGCGGGGCTTGAAGGATTCGGTTCCGGTGATCTCGCCAGTGACGTTCTGAAGGCTGATATTAACAGGAGGGAGTATGAGGGAGTTAAGTAATAGTCCCATTCCTTCAATCCCCCATGAATGATCGGGCGGCAGTATCACCTTACCGTATCTGTAATCCGTATCCATCGGTTGTCTGACACGGTAAGAAACGATATGGAGCGATCCGGGTTGCAGAAATATCCTGAATTTCGTCTGATAAGTACTACTGCCGGGATTCTTTCCGTTTGATATAACAGCATCGACTGATAAACGCGGAATACATGCCGCCCCCGCCGGAACCTGAATTTCTATGCCGCTCCCTACAAACGGTGTTTCTTCCGACTCGGTGCTTCGCGATACAGCCTGAACACTTTTTTCCGTTGTTTTTTTAAGGCTATCTCCTCCGCAATACGCGATAGTGTCCGAAGAATGCCGTTCTACAGTCATAACTGCTACAGTATCGGAATCTCTGGTTCCCGATATGGTGAGTTCGTAAATTCCGGGTGTATCCGTAGGAGATACTGTGAGAGTATCCTCTTCGGCCGCATAAGCAGCCACCGACACAAAAAACAATATGAGTCCTGTTATCCATAACCGCATAACTCTTTCGATCTTCATTGATTTTACCTCCTGTAAATGTTTATGCAGAGATACGCCATCGCACCTCTGCATAATTGTCCGATACGGATGCTTATTGTTCCACTCCGGCATCTTTCAGCGTCCATGACAGCGTATAAGGGTTCCACTGAAACGTACCCCAATACAATCCGTCATAGCCCGGAAGAGAGACCTGATGAGCGGTGAATGTGTCCGATCCTTTTGGCTCAAGAGAACTTTTCTCTATGCTGACGGTCAGAGGGGATTCATGCAGATAAAATCCGGGACTTACAACTGCCAATCTGTAAGTAGAATAATCATGTAATACACGCCAACCATCAGGTCCGGTCTGGTCTATCTGATTGTATTCTTTATTATAAAAAGATACACCGTATATACCTGCACCGAGAAAAAGCTTAACACTCTGTGTATAACGACTGTTCCCGGGTTTGGTACTTTTTCTTATTGCGGCATAAATAGCTATTCCGGCCGCACCGTCAGCGCCGGCATCACCTATGCCTACGGTGTAAGCAAAATGGTCAACAGATACCTCATCCGAGTCCGTAACCCCGGATACCGTTATTTCAACCATACCCGGTCTTGTCGGCTCGGAAGGGGTGAAGGTGATTTTTTCTTCAGCAGCATAGCCCTGTACTGAAAACAGGGTGATAAATCCCATTATCCACATTGCCATCTTGTATTTCATGGTTTTCTCCTTTTTCACATTGCGGTTTAAGCAAAAAAGCTGCCACCACTCGTAAATCATGTTTTTTGTTCCGCCAACTTATTACTGACCCGAAACAATATGATTTTATAACAAATAATTGATGGCAGCCTGAGTTTTGCCTAAATTACTACTATTGGACTACAATAGTAACAGTATCATAAAAAAGAGGATTATTCAAAATGCCATCCTCGGAAATGTCAACACCAAAATACAAAGTGTATGTCCCAGCCGGAAGTGATCCCGAATATATCGAATAATTACTCAGATTCTGTAGAGGAGTTCGCCAGAAAGGAGTAGGAGTAAGAGTCCAATTTCCATACTGATCACGATAATAGTATTGACTATTGTAATACAAGAGAACCCACCAATCTGCTCTGTCCGTATAGTCTCTGGAATTAAGACTCGCGGTTACATTGAGATACTGTGAGCTATTTGTGTAATATGTGCCATCTGCCCCATTGACCTTTATGTCCGGGATTGGAACTTTAGCTTGATTCATTCTCAGTGTGCGATTCCATGTATGATCAACCGCCGGCAATGGATGATTCGGATCGGCAATACCTACAACCCAATTATATCTCTGTACTTGTAAGTTACCATTATCAGGACTCGGATTCATATAGTATATCATAGTGTCCCCGGTTGTATCCGTTATACCCTGAACTACAAGTTGATGCGATCCACCTCCTGTCCAACTCCATCTCATTACTAATGGTCTTCCGTTGAAGATTTCATCTGTGACTTCATTAACAGAAAGGGATCTCTCAAGTCCGACCTGAGTTGCGATACCGCGGTTATTCAAAAGCTGTGATGTCGCATCACTCCAACCTGTTTCGGGTAATAGATAATTTCCCCTATTGCATGTGGCTTGAGTACCTGCTAATGTTCTATAGGCATACGAACAGCAATTATCAACACCGAAGTTATTGTCAATTCTTAATGTGTTGGCGAGGTCACATTGATTAACAGTGCCATTGAAATATCTGACAACAGCTTCCGTACTTGCCGCCCAACACCAGTTGGTTTGTCTTTGCGGAACTGCCGGCACGGGAAGCACTGTAGCGTATGAGCCAGTTGTAACGAATCCGCTGATGATCAGCAACAAAACGAAAATAATGATTCTACCTTTCATCCTCATCTCTCCTTTCTTTTTTTAGTTTTCCATAGCAATAGCAGCACGAACGCTGTCTGCAATTTTGGGCATAATATCAGAGGCACGGTAATGCCCTTTGCTGTCTTTCAGTTTTTCGATAGACGAAAAAACATGATCGGAATGTAGTGGCATCATCTTTGTTTCTCCACTGTCTTCAACTGCAACAAAATCAATGTAAGCCGGATAAATTTTCACATACCTTCCTCCTTTTCCCGGCATTGATTCAGGCGGAACACTCTTTTTAAGATTTTCCGCGAAATCTCCCATACTGATTCCGACAGCCTGCCATTTTCCATCCATAAAGCCAACGCTTATATAGGCGTTAGCTTTTCCATTAATATTCAGAGGAACAATCCACTCATTCGTCGGTTTCAGAATCGAAGATAAATCGTCCCCATCACGATAATTCATAACATCGTCGCTATTTATCGTGTGAATCAGAAATGGCTGATCAAGTTTAAGAGATGCTTTTCTCTTACCTTCTTTAACGGCAAGGGTATTGAGATCAGGATAGTCAACTTTGGATGAAACTTGAACTGACATCGAATCACCATACTTCTTGATATATTCAATGCCTATCAGACCGAAAAATCTTTCCTTTTCCTGATCCGCAATCCTCAGCACCTCATCCGGCGTTATCTCATCGGAAGAGAAAGTCGGTGTGGAAAAAACACATACCGCAAACAAAGAAACAATTACATAAAACACACTGACATACTTCATAAATCATGCTCCTTTTGAAAAAATTGAAATCATACAGACAGAATCTGTCCGAACATCTTTGACAAAGGACACATATCAAGAATAGTGCCAACGATGTCCATAAGAGCGGAATTTTTTGATTATCAATCAATATCAGAATATTATCTCTATTTTACGAAAGGAAAATAAGCCTGTTTTTGTGACCCACAAGTGGGACATGACACACTTCTGGGTCGGGACACTTGTGGGACATGACACACTTGTGGGTACATGAGAAAAGTTATTCCGAAGGATCGCTGATGTTGTGCTTTATCATCTGGCGATAAATGGTTTTCCGGCTTATGCCGAGCATCCGTGCAGCCTTGGCTTTGTTCCAGCCTGATTTTTCCAGAGCATGGAGAATATCTTCCTTTGCCCGGTCGGTGCTGACTTCACTCAAGGTATCGGAATACGCTGAAATATCCGAAGGAATATGGTCGGATGTGATGATTCCGCTGCTGCATAGGACAAAGGCATGTTCTATGGCATGTTCCAATTCTCTGACATTTCCGCGCCAGTGGTATTGCATGAACATGGAAAGCACTTCGCTGCTGATGCCGGTGATATTTTTTCCGAACTTTTTATTGAAATGATCAAGAAAATGATCGGTCAGCAGAGGAATATCTTCTCTTCTTTCCCTGAGCGGAGGAATCACGATTTCCACTACTTTGAGGCGATAATACAGGTCTTCACGGAAATTTCCCTGTTTTACTTCGTCTTCCAATCTGCGGTTGGTTGCGGAAATCACGCGCACATCGGTTTTGATGACCGTGCTGTCTCCCACGCGTTCGAATTCTTTTTCCTGAAGAACTCGTAAGAGTTTTGCCTGAACTTTGGGAGAAATATCGCCGATTTTATCCAGAAATATGCTTCCTTTGTCTGCCAGTTCAAAACGACCGGTTTTATCTGCCGAAGCATCGGTAAACGCGCCTCTGACATGACCGAACAGTTCGCTTTCCAGAATATTTTCGGAAAGCGCGGAACAGTTCACGGTGATAAACGGATGGACAGAACGACAGCCTGTATAATGAAGGGCTTTGGCAATGAGTTCTTTGCCGGTGCCGCTTTCACCGGAGATCAGAACCGTTGTTCCGACATCGGCAAGACTTCGGATCATCTCGAAAATATGCTGCATTTCCCTGCTTTTGCCGACAATATTGTGAAAGCTGTATTTTTCTTTCAGCTCGCTTTCCAATTCGCTGATTCTTGTCATATCTCTGGCAACCAGAACTGCTCCCGAACACTGATGATTGCGATCCAGCAGAGGGGAAGCATTGACGATAATCACCTGCTGAGAAGATTCGATCCTGAATTCACGGATAATGATCCGGTTCACAAGGCAGTCATTCAGAATTTTCCGACATACTTCGAAATGATCCTGAAAAACATCATCGGATAATCTGCCGATCATGGTTTCGGGAGAAATTCCGAAAATCACTCCGACCGCATCATTGGCTTCGGTGATCTGTTTCCGATGGTCAATGGTGATGATGGCTTCCGTAACACTTCTGAATATGGCTTCCAGATGGTTTCTGTATCGTTCTTTTTCTGCCAGCAGTGCCTGATGATCGAGAGCCATTCTTGTGATTCGGATCAGAGCCTCTTTGTGAACAGGCTTTATCATATAATCATAGGCTCCGAAGCGCACCGATTCTGCCGCAGTTTCTATTTCGGGCTGTCCGGTGATCATGACTACAGGACAAAGCAGTCCCCGTTTTCCGATTTCTTTCAGAATATCCGTGCCTGAGCCGTTATCGAGAACAATATCTGCGAAAACAAGATCAATCTTCTGTTCGGACATGATTCTGAGGGCAGAACAGTAATCTTCCGCGCAGAAAACTTCATATCCCTGATCTGTAAGCCATGTTCGGAAAACGAATCTCAAGCCTTCTTCATCATCAAGAACCAATATATTTCTCATTTCTCACTTCTCATTATATTCGGGCAGTTCGACAAACGCTTTCGTATATTCCCCCTGCACGCTTTCGAACCACAGTTTTCCCTGATGATCGAGAATAATGCCGTGACTGATGCTCAATCCCAATCCTGTGCCTTTGTTCGGCGGTTTTGTGGTAAAAAACGGCTCACATATTCTGTCCGATATATCGGAAGCAATACCCGTGCCGCGATCCGCAAACATGATCCGAATGATGTCCATGCCGTCTTTGTTAAGCGATTCAGCTTTGATTTCAATTATTTTATCAGGATCGGATTCGGGATATTTCAGGTTCAGCGCATACCGCGCATTGCTGATAAGATTCAAGAAAACCTGCTGAATCTGCTGTGCATTTGCTTTGATGTTCAGAAGATTGTCAGGAATATCGGTGTTGACCGAAATTCTGTCTTTTTTCAGGTGAGCCTGCGTCAGACATAAAGCTTCGGAAAGTATGGTCTGAATATCTGCAAGGCATTTTTTTTCTTTTCTTTCTCTGGCAAACGAGAGAAGGCTTTTCACAATTCTTTCGATACGGATACTGTCTTTCATGATTCTTTCGGCAAGATTCGATTCCTCGCTTTCTTTCGCAGCCCGATCTCCCAGAATCTGAGCATATCCGATGATGCAGTTGAGAGGATTGTTGATTTCATGGACAACGCCTGCGGACAGCTCGCCGATGGATGCCAGTCTTGCCTGACGCATGGATTCTTCCTGCAGCGCTTTTTTTTCGGTAATATCCCATGCGATTCCGTCAATACGGATCAGTCTGCCGCCATCATCGCGCAACGCGCGCAGTTGCACCGACACCCATATCATTTTCCCATCTTTACGATATAATCGGTGTTCGGCATTCAGAATCGAATCTTTTTCCCGCAGAATACGCACGATTTCATCACGCTCCTGCGGATCAGTATAAATATTTCTTGTGTTGCTGACCCTGTTCATCAGTTCATCAGGGGAATCATAGCCAAAAATACGGGCTGTTGCAGGATTGGCAGTGATAAAACGTCCTTCGGGCGTGGTCTGAAAAATTCCCTCCATCGCATTTTCGAATATGCTTCGGTACTTTTTTTCCGATTCTGCCAATGCTGTTGTTCTCATAGAAATTTTTTCAGACATCATATTGATTTCATTGACTATCGTATTGATATCCTGCTGAGGAACAGGACACAGAGAATTCCGATAATCTCCGTCTGCTATGGTTCTTATGCCGTCAATCAGTTGTCCGAGAGGTCTGCTGAGCAGATATTTCATGATGAAATGGGTTCCGAAAACAATCGTAATGATGACCAGAAAACTTATGGCAATCACTGTGAGAATCATGATTTTCCGGGTTTGTTTATAATGCTCTGTGCTGAATATCAGCTTTACGGAACCGATTTCAGCGCCGGTTTGGCTGCTCGTGATGATTCTGCTTCTGGTGATAGATTCGCTGCTATCGCTGAGATCGCTTTGAAATATAACATTCCCCCGGCTGTCCTCTACCCGCATCGAAACAAGATTTTCGGATTTACGATATGCCTGAAAAATATTCATTACCGCATCATAGTCCATGAGCCATACAGGTTTGGTCAGAAGCGAAGCGAGTTCTTCGGTAATCTGCATTACGTCGGAATTCAGCTTCTGCTCATAACTTACCGAAGAATAAAAATAATATATAATCCCGACAAGGCTTATAAGACTAACAATCGCGGATGAAAGTCCTATCATCATATCTCTTGCTATTGTCCGCGTCTTATACTGTTTTACTTCTTCGAAAAATGACATCGGTTCTCCTTGGCGGAAAAGTAAGGTATTTTCAGGAATGCAGCGCAAGAGCGATATACCACAAACAGGCAAGCGGTAAAACTCAAACTGATTTTACTATCCCGCAAAATAAGCAGCCATCCCTAAATTTTCCGGCATAATGTAGGGGTATGCCCCCGTGCTTACCCATGCTCACAGGGCAATCACAGGGGATTGCCCCTACGATATACGAAAAAATTTATGAACGGATACTTAGCAAAGAGCTAAATCATCGCTGAGAGATAAGCATGTGGGTAGGATATAAGGGAAAACTCGGATTCCGGCAGATGTAATATAATTCAGTCGGCCTCCGTCATCCGGGTTTTGACTGAACAGATGAATTAATTTTGTATTTTATTCAAGCATATTTCCGACAGATTTTCAGGATATTCTCCTTTGATCAGTTCCGTAATCAGCTGGATTTCAATTCTATTGAAATATTTTTGTCAACAGAACATCCTCGGATAAATTCGGACATCAGCCTAGCACAGATATCCGGCTTTTCCATGAGCAGAAAATGTCCGGTATCCGCAACGGTTTCCATTCTGCACTGCGGAAGGGCTTTTTTCATGCGGGCAGCCGCATCTTTCAGAAACGTATCGGAATATTCTCCCCGAAGCACCAATATCGGACATCGGATTTTTCGGACATACTGCCATATATTCAGAGGCACGGTTTCATAAAACTGGGCTTCGATTTCAGGATGGCATTTGAGAACTGCGGTTTTGTTTTCTTCAATGGCAAGAGCGCACTCCAGATACGAATGCACAAATTCCTCTGTCCAGCTTTTGAAAATGCCCCTGCCGGAGTTGAATCTGTTCAATGCTTCCTGTTTATCGGCAAAAATCCGTTTACGCCGTCTTGCGCCTCTTGCCAGAGGGACAAGGCGGATCATACCCAGCATTCTCATCATGCCGATCATCCACAGCCGCTTTGAGGGAAAAATCACCGGATCTGCCAGAATAATTGCGGAAAACAGACGCGGATACAAAGCCGCGGTCATCGCGGTAATGCTTGCGCCCAGCGAATGCCCGATACCGACAATCGGAAAAGACATGCGCTGCCCGATAAGCATTTTCAAATCCTGCGTCATGGTTCGCCAATGCCTGACTTTTCTGAAATTCGGAAATTCCGAATCCCCGTGTCCGCGAATATCGCTGGCAATGATATGAAAATCGTCTGCCAGATATTTCAATAAGGGAAGATAGGTTCCCGCGCAAAAGCCGTTGGCATGAAGAAAATGAATCTGCGGTTTCCCGGTTCCCAAGTCCAGATAATGGATTCTGCCATCGGGCAGATCGAAAAAATGATCAGATATATCCATAAAATTTACCGTAAATCACGCCTGTGATCCGATTTCGGCGCTCAGCCTCCGCATAGCGGAGATTCCTGCGCTGCTTTGGCAATTTTTGCCAGAATCTGCGACAGATACGCGATGATTCTTTGTAAAAAAGTCATATAAACTGCACCCTTGTTGATGAGGTTCCTTTTCGCTCCACCACCTGTCCGATGGCATAAGCAGTTTCATTCATGGCTCTGAGCCTTTCCAGAACATCCTGCGCGGAGGATTCAGGCACGATCAGCACCATTCCGATGCCGTTATTGAATGTCCGCATCATTTCGAAAAACGAAATTTTTCCGGCTTCCTGCAAAAACGAAAAAATCGGCGGCACATACCAACTGCCCTGACGGATTTCAATACCGCAGGACTCGGGAATCACCCGGACGATATTCTCCACCAGCCCGCCGCCAGTAATATGAGCGATACCGTGAATCGGAAGATTTTTCAAAAGCTTATTGATAAGTTCGACATAAATCCGGGTCGGTGTCAGCAATTCCTCTCCGATGGTCTTGCCAAGCTCAGGCACATAACTGTCTGCCTTCAGTTTCAGAATATCGAAACAGAGTTTGCGGGCAAGCGAATAGCCGTTGCTGTGCAGACCGCTAGAAGGGATTTCGATCAGCACATGTCCCACTCTGATGGATGAGCCGTCAATAATCTTATTGCGATCCACAATGCCGACCGCAAAGCCTGCCAGATCATATTCGTTTTCTGCATAAAAACCGGGCATTTCTGCGGTTTCTCCGCCGAGCAGCGCGCAATTTGCCATATTGCAGCCTTCGGTAATGCCTTTGATGATATTTGTGGCAACTTCGATATCAAGCTTGCCTGTTGCCAGATAATCCAAAAAAAACAATGGTTTTGCACCCTGTACCACAATATCGTTCACCGACATTGCCACCAGATCAATACCGACAGTATCGTGTTTATTCATCATAAATGCGATTCTGAGCTTTGTACCGACCCCGTCTGTGGAACTGACCAGCACCGGGTTTTCAATGTTGGTCAGATTAAGAGAAAACAAGCCTCCGAATCCGCCGATGCCTCCCATCACGCCGCTTTTGTGCGTTTTTTTAGCAAGTTCCTTGATCCTGCTCACCAAAGCGTTTCCTCTGTCAATATCTACACCGGCAGATGAATATGTCAATGGTTCTGTCATTATCAGACTCTCCCTGAAATTTTATCTGTTCCCTGATAAACTCAAAAACCCTAAACTGATTCGGGACAAATGTCAAAACAATTTTTTTGACTTATGATTCGGCTTGTTGTAAATATCCGCCATTGTGTTTCTCAAAAATAGGAAAAAAATATGAGCATTTCATATTCTGTAATTATTCCGGCATATAATGAGGAAGCTTGGCTGGATAAAACGCTCTCGGCACTGAAAACCGCCATGAATGCTGTTCCGATCTGCGGTGAGGTAATTGTCGTCAACAATAACTCAGATGATAAAACCTCTGAAATTGCAATGAAATCCGGTGCAAAAGTGGTTTTCGAAGCAGTGAATCAGATTTCACGCGCCCGCAATACCGGAGCAAAAGCAGCTTCGGGAAAATATCTGGTTTTTTTGGATGCAGATACGATTTTGGCACCGGAGCTGCTGAAAACCGCTTTGGAATATCTTTCTGAAAACGCGTGCTGCGGCGGAGGCGGCAGAGTGGCATTCGATACCGAACTTCCCCGGTTTGCACGCGGTGTTGATGATCTCTGGAATATAATTGCTGTCCGATTCGGAATGGCTGCCGGATGTTTTATCTATTGTCTGAAACAGGCATTCGACGATATCCGAGGATTCAACGAACAGGTGTATGCCAGCGAAGAAATCTGGTTTTCAAGACAACTGGGCAGGTGGGGGAAAAAGCGCGGGATGGCATTTCGGATTATTCCCGATCCCAAGCTGATCACCTCGAGCCGGAAACTGGAGTGGTTTTCACCGATTCAGATATTTACAAAAGGTCTGATCATATTGCTCTTTCCCTTTGCGGTGCGATTTCGCTCTTTATGCTCATGGTGGTACCTCAGACCGAAAACTATCGGTAAGCAATCCCAATTGCCGGAGAACCAAATATGATATGAAATGGACAGACGATGCCGAAAAGGCAATCCGTTTTTGTCTCTCATGCACGATTGCCGAAGTAAACCTGCACTGCGGCTTGAAAAGGTTTGACATTTTTTCCAAAATAGCGTCTAATCTCAGACGGAGATGTGAACATAAAAATACAGAGTTATTTGGATAAGAAGTAAGGAGAACCGTCCATGGAAAAAATGAAACTAATGCTGGTGGATGACGAAAAGCGATTTCTCTCCACAACGCAGAAACTTCTTGAAAAAAAGGGCTATGACGTTGTTACGGCTTCGAGCGGTCTTGAGGCTATAGACAAACTGCGGCAGCAGGATATTCATGTCGTGGTACTGGATGTGAAGATGCCGGGAATGGACGGACTTGAAACCCTGAAAGTCATCAAAAGCGATTTCCCTTTGACGGAAGTGATTATGCTGACCGGTCATGCAACAGTGGAATCCGCTGTGGATGGCTTGAAATGCGGGGCAACGGATTATCTGATGAAACCCGCAGCCATTGAGGAGCTGATTCAGAAAGCCGAAGAAGCATTTGTCAAACGTCAGCGTGTGGAAGACAAAATCCGCATGGCGCAGGCTCGCAAATCCGAAAGCTGAATCGGAATTATCAGTCTCATGCTTCTGGAATGTCGCAATATAGGCTTCAGATATCCGAATGCCGAGCATCCTGTATTTGAAAATCTGTCTTATCGTATCACAGAGCCGGGATTCAACGCGCTGGTCGGTCCGTAAGGCGTGGGCAAAACCTCGTTTGCCAAAATCATTGATGGAGACAGCAGCGAATTTTCAGGCGAAATT
>CAZMDM010000129.1:0-7296 GCA_964564775.1 uncultured Desulfonema sp.
GACCGGGGCTACGGTCAGTATTCTAAGTCATATTATCCGGGAAAAAGGAATATATCTGACACCGGATGAAGCGACTATTTTATCTCTGGGAATTTATGAAGATACGGGATCATTCACTTTTACCTCCACGACTGAAAAAGATTTTACAGCAGCAGCCTTTCTGCTGTCAAAAGGAGCGAATCTGGATATTATCGCGAACCTAATTTCCAGAGAAATCAACCCTGAGCAGGTGGGCATTCTCAATGAAATGTTGCGCTCATTGAACCGCTATTATATCCGAGGCTTTGAAATCGCCATGACGGCTATCGAGTCCGAACATTATGTATCGGATTTTGCTTTTCTGACACACAAAATGATGCGGATGGAAAACCTGAATGTGTTGTTTGCCGTAGCCCGTATGGCTGCCAAAGTGTATGTCGTAGCTCGCAGCAAAACCCCGGATGTGGATGTGGGCGCGATTGTCGGACTTCTGGGCGGCGGAGGTCATGCCTTTGCAGCAGCAGCCACCATCCGGGATAAAACTCTGGCACAGGTGGAAAACGAGCTTCTGGAAATTCTGCATGAAAATATCCGCTTCGGCAGACGTGCCAAAGACCTGATGTCTTCGCCCGCGATCCGCGTGCAGCCGGATCTGTCCTGCGAACAAGCCAGAAATCTGCTCACCCGTTACAATATCAACGCACTCATCGTTGCTAGCAAAGAAAACGGCAGAGACAGACTGTTGGGCTATATTTCAAGGCAGGTGCTTGCCAAAGCCGTGTATATGAAACTCGATCATGCTCGGGTCAGCGAATACATGAGTACGGAAATCGCGTCCGTAAGTCCTGACGCGGAACTTCAGGAAATTCAGGAAAAAATTATTGATAACAAACAGCGCGTGCTGCCGGTGGTGGATAACGGAACAATCGTAGGTGTCATTACCCGTACAGACCTTCTGAATGTTCTGGTGCGTCAGTCTCAGTATCGCGATACCGCGATTCCCGATCCGTTCCGGGAAGATGTCAATGCCAGAACCCGCAATATCATCCGATTCATGAAAGAGCGTCTGTCTCCGAAAATTCTGGAAACTTTGGAAAATGTGGGTAAAATTGCCAATGACCTGAATTTCGGAGCTTATGTGGTGGGCGGATTTGTGCGGGATCTGTTTTTATACCGGAAAAACGAAGACATAGATATCGTGATCGAGGGCGACGGCATTTTATTCGCACATAAATATGCGGCAATCCATAAGGCACGCTGCCATCCGCATGAAAAATTCGGAACCGCGGTGATCATTTTTCCCAGCGGATTCAAAATTGATGTGGCTTCGGCACGCATGGAATATTATCGCTTTCCGGCTGATCTTCCCACTGTGGAGATGAGTTCCATCAAACTGGATCTGTTTCGCAGAGATTTTACCATCAATACCCTGGCAATACAACTGAATCTCGGCAAATTCGGAACCCTGATCGATTTTTTTTCAGCACAGAAAGATATCAAAGAAAAAAATATCAGAATCTTGCATAACCTAAGCTTTGTGGAAGATCCGACCCGCGTATTCCGGGCAATCCGTTTCGAGCAGAGATTCGGATTCACCATCGGAAAACTGACATCGGGACTGATCGAAAACGCGGTTAAAATGGATTTTTTCAAGCAGTTAAGCGGCAGGCGAATATTTACCGAACTCAGACAGATTCTCGAAGAGGAAAATCCAGCTCCGGCAATTCAGCGGCTTGCGGATTACGATCTGCTGAAATTCATTCATCCTTCTCTCAGGCTTGGGCGCAAAATTTCGGCAATCCTCAACTCGATCAAAAATGTCCTGTCATGGCACGATCTGCTGTTTCTGGAAGAAGAATATACGCGATGGACTGTGTATTTCACAGCATTGATCAGCGAATGCTCTCGGAATATTACCGAAGAAATCTGCGACAAACTCGAAATCGCTCAGAGATATCGGGGAATTTTCTGCAACGAGCGGTTTGAGGCGGAACGATGCCTGTATCGGATTCAGGGAGGTCTTCCCTTGAAAAATAGTGAATTGCATAAAAATCTCTCGGAGTTCAGAGTCGAAATGCTGCTGTATATGATGGCAGTTACCCCAAATGAAGAGATCAAAAAATCTATTTCCTATTATTTTACACAGTTAAGACAGATCAGACCTCTGATCAAAGGTAAAGATTTGAAAGAAATGGGCATAGAACCGGGACCGATCTACAAGAAAGTTTTGGATGCTATTTTGGAAGCCAGACTGAACGGCGAATTAAAAACTTATGAAGAAGAAAAAGCCTTTGTGTGGAATTATGTCAGCTCATAGAAAGCTTTAAGTCATTCCTCTGCTTGCTCGATAAAAAACAGGAGTAGTTTCGAACGGATGTAGCTATTCAATTCTCCAGCTTGCCTGTCTCAATCCCAACTCTCCAAATCCGCCCGGAAAATCCGAATCCGTTTCAGGATCATTTCTTTCTGAATATTGAACCAAATCATCGCGCCCATCACCACTGTTCCCAAAACCACCAACACAATGCCTTTTTCGAGTCGGCCTTCAGGGTAAAAGCGGATCAACTGCCCGCCGACATTCAGGATCAGAAAGATCAGCCCGCCATACAGAAATGCCCGGATTCGCAGGAAAATCCCGATAATCACGCCGCCGAGGCTCAACCCCAGAGCCAGCACGAAGACCGACAATTCGTTTCGCAGGAAAATATCCATCGAAGCTGCCGCATACAACGCGCATAATGCCGCGAGCCGCGAGCCGTTGAGTACGCCTTTTTTCAATTCTTTCCGATGCAGATGCAGCAGCAGCAATACGCTCACTGAAGCCGGAATCACATAAAGCTGAATCAGATTGTACTGCGCCGCCCATACGGGAATCCACAGATAAATCGCCGCGTTGATCATCGCAGCACTCAGATATAACAGATAATTTTTTCCGGTGGAGTAATGCAGGGACAGATAAAATGTGCCGGATAACAGAAGCGTTGCCGCTGTGTATGAGGATGCAACATGCCAGGGAACCGTGAACAGTGCGGTTATCGGCAGCACCAAAGAAATTCTGAGTATCGGAGTGGTCAGAAGCTTGGACATGGTAAGTCTTTGAATCAGAAGCAGAAGATATGCCGCGCTGAGGAGTGCGACCGTATCTGCCATGCCGACCGGAGACGCGCCGAGCCACAGCAATCGGAGATAAACACCGCTTGCACCGACAAGAAGCGCAATTCCGTAAGCCCATTCGGATTTCCGGGTTCGGTGCATTTCGGCAATCGCCAGCAAGATCAGAATCAGGACAGTTCCCAATGCCGCAATAGCGTGAATCTCGGCTTTCGGCATGGGTTGATACAATTGTCCGATAAAGCAGACAAAATGAAGGCTCAATTCGATAATCGCAAGGATTGCCGGATATCGGACACGGATCGGAACAATGCCATGAATGGTGTCGCCTTTTTTCAGTTTTATCAGGTAAGTAATGCCGGATATGATTGCCATCTGAAGCGCGTACCACGGAAGCAGAATCTGAATCATATCTATTTTTGCCATCAGAATCTGTCCGATCTGCCATATTCTGAGACCAGACACTGTTTTGGACGGAACAAATGCCATCATCCATGTATGCAGCAAAATCAGCATCAATAATTGCGATATCCGGATGAGAAATGCCTGTTTTCGTTTTATGCCCGAAATGTACATAATCCCGGAAATAATTGCTAAAACCGCCAAAGTTTGCGGCAGTTCTTTCACCGGAATAAGAATCAATGCGGCAAGCGTTATCCAAGGACATAAGATTACCCAGATATCCAATGCTTTATCCAAAGCAGATTCTTTATTCTGCCGATAATGCCAAATCAGCAGCAATGCGCCGCTCCATATGGACAGAAGCAGCGGCAGATAGCTACTATCTGAAGGCTTGCGGATAACGAGCATATAAACAATTCCGAAAATAGACAGAATCAAGGCATGAGCATAGACTCTACATGGTTTGAGATATAGCAAATGTAGGCATGACAACATTAAAACAATTGCTAACACTTCGATATAAAAGTATGTAATGTATAGAGAAATCAATAATGCTACACCCCACATCACTATCATGCAGACAGAGACGATCACAGAAGAAAATATCAAAAGCGGTAGGCTCAGATTGTGATTTTTCCATCCCGACCACTCCGTGAACTGTTGACCATATTTTCGCCACAATGGAATGAAAAGAAGAATGAAATTCGCCCATAACAAAAACAATGTAAGAATATAGTAATCCGAAGGATGATATTGAATTATCTGCAAAATACCGGCAAAACTCAGCGTTCCTACTGCTGCCCACGAAATCGGCGGAAAAGAACTGTTTCGCATCAGGAGAAAAAGATACAAAGAGAGCAGCCACCAATTCCGAGGATGTTCCAAATGGAAGAAAACATTCGGATAACACACGCCGAAAATTGCAAATCCCAGTCCCGCCCACACCCACAAAATTTCTCCGACAGCCCAGTTTTGCCATTTTTCATTGAATCTTGGCAGAACAAAATTTGCCATCAGCCATAAGAAATATGCCCAGAATACTCCGAATGTCGCATTCCATCGCGGCAGCCCGAGTACCGGCAGCAATGTTGCCGCAAAGCCTGCCAGAAGAATCAGGATGCCGATTTCTCGGAGATGTTCTTCACTGCTAACTCCTCTGAGAAGCGGAAACATCGTGATGATAAGAATCAGAATCAGGCAGGGCTGATACGCGTATATCGCGCCTCCCGTAAATGCGTCTGCGATTGTCGGAATTACTTTGAATAATGACCATGTAAAGCTTAGAGTTGCAACGAGCCAGAAAGACAGGCGATATTGAGATTTTATTTTGTTTTCAGGCTGATTCGGGGTATTCTGGCTCAGCGCGCAAAAAGCAGATGCAAATACGAAGCTGAGTATGCCGATGAGAAGCCATTGATCCGCATACTCTGGATAAAAAGAGAATTCCAGATTGGGATGAAAAAGAATCTGCTCAAGGCAAATTATGGCGAAATAGCCGGAAAATACGCCGATCAGATTGATAAAAAATCTACCGAGCTTCTGATTCGAGAGAAGCAGGATAGCGGTTATCAAAGACAAATTCAGAACTATGAATAAATCGCTCTCTATGCCTAAATATATCAAACAGTATTGCAATATCGCTATAATAAGCGAGATGATTACTGCTGTAACCAGAAGCGGCTTCCGATACAGGCTTTGGGAAAATTCGTTTTTTTCTTTTCGCAATTCAAGCAGCCATGCGGTTAAGCACATTGTTGCGGATATTGCTATATAAGCCAACAGATCCTCAGTAGGAAATGAATTTCGGTGAAACAGATAATGACTATAGAGAATTGAAAGCACCAATATCATATTCGTCAAAACCTGATAGCTGTAGTATTGTTTCTGATATGATATGCTGAGCATGAACAAGAAAATCAGAGAGATTGTCATTGTCCAGACAAGCGAAATTTGTCCGAAATTCATCCAATGCAAGAAAACAGTAGCGATTGCGGCAAGATTAATCAGATAAGTGATTCTCAGATTCTGCTGATCGAGAACTTTCGGCACAAGCTCGCTATCTGCCGCTTTTCGGATGCCGAGCCACACAATGAGACTGTATGTGCTTGCAGCAAGCGTAAGTCCGGGAATATCGAATCCGATCATCATCCGAATCGATATCAGAACTGTGTCCAAGCCCATCAGCACCGGAACTGCCCACAAGTCTAATAATTTGAAATGAAATGTAAATCCCACTGTCAGCATCGTTCCCAAGCCCGCAGCAATCACCCATGTCAGAGAAGGCTGCAATGATACCTGTATCATCAGCAGCTTGCCCCATCCCAATGCCCATAAAATCACCATTGCCTGAGTCAGCGGGATCCGAATAATATCGAAAATCGGCTGAGGTCGTACCGGAAACAGCCATAATAAGCGTAACGGCGATGCTGTCCGGGCTTTGAGTTCATCGGCTTCTCTCCGCAATTTGACCATATCTTCGGGAATGCGGCTGATCCACCGAATCAATCCGAGAATTGCAGACGCAAGTAAAATCTTCGCCAGCCCCACAGATAATTTTGGAAAATAGCAGAGCTTGAACATCGTGGATGCTCCGGCTTCCAGAATCAGAAATCCGTAAAACAAAGCCCGGCTTCTCAAGCCCAAACTTTGCCACAGAAAGATTCCACCGGAAAATGCAAGACTGCAAATTACGATTATCGTCCCATCGGGACGCCCCAAAATCGCCCGGAATTTCATTTCCGGTATCGAAACCGCAATTGCAAAAATGACGCAGACCAGACCCGCATTGAACATGGCAGCCACCCGGATCATGGCTCTTTTTGCATCGGACAAATCCGTATAAATCTTTGCATTTCTCTGCTTCCATAATTCAAATCCGAACCATGTCCAGCATCCGCCGAGAATCATCAGACTCACTGCAAACTGAGCATTCCATCCGATGATATTCCATATCGGCAGATATGCGGCAGTCATCACGGAAAGCAAGGGAATCACATAATACCATCGGCTGTCTCTCAGATCCCAGCCGCCATCGGTCATGGAAGAAATTTTCGATGCAAGCCCGAATCCTTCGAACAGCGCAATCGGTGCATATCTCAGGATGGTGTATGACATGCCGATGGCGCACAGACAGGTGATCGTGCTGATGATTCCCGGAGATGCGTTGAACAGACTCCATATCAGAAGCCCGACCGACAGCAGAACAGCAGTACGAAGACTCATCAGAGCAAGTTTGGGCGTTCCGCGCTTCATTGCCCATCGCTGAACCCACAGAATCCCGCCGATTCCCGGAATACTTGCGATAAACCACGCATTATGCGGAAGATGCTGAAGCACGATCAGATGATACACTCCGGCAAAGCATAAAATCATCATGCCGAAGGGCGGCACAGTCAGATAATTCCAAACAACGGAGCCATAAACCATCATTCCCAGACTCAGCGTGATCAGTCTTGCCGCAGAAGATTGAAATCCCATTGCAATTCCGAGAATCGAAATGCCATACACGGCAAATGTGAATCTGGACAGAAATGCGAACTGTTTCACCCATTGCTTGAATTGCGAATCCACATAAAACAGCAGACCGGATAAGACCATGATGAACGGTCCCGCGTACCCATCGGGAAGAGAGCTTTTATATCCGCTTGTCAGATGAATAAAAGACACAATTCCTGCATATACCATTGTTCCGGCAGCATAATATGCGATTTTTTTACGATCCAGAAATACCGATTTCAGCCAATCGTTGATGAATCGGACAAGCCCGAATCCCAATATTCCGATGATGATCAGATGAAACAGTAC
>CAZMDM010000130.1:0-5060 GCA_964564775.1 uncultured Desulfonema sp.
TAACGTTGATTGGCGATATTCTCGATCTTTCCAAAATCGAAGCGGGAAAACTGGAGATTCGCTATGCTCCGTCCGATATCCGTCGTCTTTTCGATGAAATCAGGCAGTTTTTCACTCTGAAAATATCTGAAAAAAATCTCGATTTCATTATAGAAATTCCGAAAGATATCCCATCGGGGCTGCTTTTGGATGAAGTCCGGCTCAGACAGGTGCTGTTCAATCTGATCGGCAATGCGGTCAAGTTCACGGAAAAAGGATATGTGAAGGTTTCTGCAGACAGAATTTATACGACAGAGGACCGCGGCAGACTCGATCTGATCATTTCGGTGGAAGATACGGGAATCGGTATCGCACCGGAAGCAAAGGAAAAAATATTCGAAGCGTTCACGCAGGCAGAAGGTCGGAGTACCCGGAAATACGGCGGAACAGGTCTCGGACTGACCATCAGCAGGCGGCTGACCGAAATGATGGGCGGAGAGATTGTGCTGAACAGCAAGCCGGGACAGGGAAGTATCTTCGAGGTACGGCTTCATCATGTGGCAGTATCCGGGACAATTTTCGAGGCAGAGAAAAAACCGGCGGATGATGCGAATATCCTCTTTGAAAACCTGACAATTCTGATAGTAGATGATGTCGAGGATAATCGCTCGCTGCTTAAAGAATTTTTTCAGGGCATGAAACTTCGTATCATCGAAGCCGAAGACGGGCTTCAGGCAGTTGCTGCTGCACAACAGAATCTGCCCGATGCTGTTCTGATGGATAGAGCGATGCCGGTAAAGGACGGCTACGATGAGCAGAAGATGCTGAAAGGAAAAAGCAATACAACACATATTCCTGTGAGTGCCGTGAGAGAATATGCCACCACAAAGGATAAGAAACGGATCTAGGATGCCGGATTCGACGGTTATCTGAGCAAACCATTTCCAAAAGAGGAATTATTTAAAGAGCTTATCAGACTTCTGGACAAACAATAGACCTTTTTCAAAAGTAGATTTTTAGGCGATTATGATTTCAGATAACAAAAGGCTATCGAGAGACTTTTGAAAGAAGTCTAATGAATTCTTATTGACATCGGCAATTTATTTCCTTATAAAATCAAATCTCTGTAAAATAAAATTCGATAAGATAAGGAGCAAATCCATGTTATTTCCCGAATACAGACCCAGACGGATGCGGCAGACCGATGCGTTTCGCCGCATGATCCGTGAAACGATTCTGACCCCGAATGATTTTATTCTCCCGTTGTTTGCCATCAAAGGCAAAGGTGTGCAGAATCCGATTGCTTCCATGCCCGGACAATTCCAACTCTCGATTGACAATCTCGTCAAGACCGCAAAGAAAGCATCCGATCTGGGTGTTCCGGCAATTATGCTGTTCGGCATTCCCGATAAAAAAGATGCCATGGGAACCTCTGCTTATGCCAAAGACGGCATTGTTCAAAGAGCGGTCAAAGAAGTCAAATCCAAGCTTCCCGATCTAATGGTGATCACAGATGTATGTTTGTGTCAATATACGGATCACGGGCATTGCGGCGTTGTGGAAAAAGGCGTGATTGACAATGATGCAAGCCTTGATCTGCTGGCACAGATTGCGCTGTCCCATGCCAAAGCCGGTGCGGATATGGTTGCGCCGTCAGACATGATGGACGGACGGATTGCCGTGATTCGGGAAATATTGGATGAAAACAGCCTTAGCGATACCCCGATTATGGCATACTCGGCAAAATACTGCTCCGCGTATTACGGACCGTTCCGATCTGCTGCAGATTCCGCGCCCAAGTTCGGAGACAGAAGAACCTATCAGATGGATCCGGCAAATGCCCTTGAAGCCATTCGGGAAGTTACGCTGGATACCGAGGAAGGCGCGGATATCATCATGGTCAAACCCGCGCTGGCATATCTGGATGTGATTTACCGGGTTCGTCAGGAAAACCCGCTTCCTATTGCCGCATATAATGTCAGCGGCGAATATTCCATGATCAAAGCCGCAGAACAAGCCGGATGGCTGGACGGCAAACGGGTGATGATGGAAACCCTGACCGCCATCAAACGAGCCGGAGCCGATATGATTCTGACCTATTTTGCCATCGAAGCCGCCGAAGAAATCCGGCGCGGTTAAATGCGCGAAAACCGAAAACTCCCGCAATACCTGCCCCAAAAAGACTGTGGACTGCTAAAGAAAAACATGCTACTCTCAACCCTTTCGTATGTTTTACGGTGTTTCTCAGCTTGGATATAAAGGTTAATCTATGGAAGAACAGATTTTCTTCATATCAGAACAGGATCGCCTTGAAGGATTGTTTCATCGTTCGAAGTCGGATCAGGGCGTGGTCATCAGTCATCCGCACCCGCTTTACGGCGGAGATATGTATAATCCTGTTGTGGAAGCTGTCGCAAGAGCGTTTCAGCAGAACGGATACAGCACCCTGAGATTCAATTTCAGAGGCGTGGGCGATAGCGAAGGGCAATACGATCAGGGCATGGGCGAGCAGAACGATGTGGTGGCAGCAATTGAGTTTCTGATCCGTCAGAATATCGAACACATTGATCTTGCCGGATATTCTTTCGGCGCTTATGTCAATGCCCATATCGGATGCGACAAGATAAGGCATCAGATCATGGTATCTCCGCCGGTGAACTTTATCCGCTTTGACAAAATTTCGCACATTCCCTGCCTGAAACTGGTGATTTGCGGAGATGAAGATGATTTTGCACAAATTTCGCTGGTTCGGACGATGGTAACATCGTGGAATCCTGATGTCCTCCTTGAAATCATCTCTGATGCGGATCATTTTTATAATGGGCGCCTGAGGGAATTGGAGGAAGTTTTTTACGAAAGGAAACCGCTATGAAAAAAATTTTTACTTATTCTCTGATGGTTATCGGTGCGATGACACTGATCAGCATGGCAGGGGCTGTCGGACTGGGAATCTATGCGTGGAAAAGCAAGCATCGGATCGAAGCAAATACGATTTTGGAAAGCAGTTTCGAGCGCAATTTCCCCGAATATTTACCAGAAGACAAGCTTGGTCGCAATCTTTTGGGCAAATCCTCGTTGACGCTTCGGGAAGTGATCGTGGCATTGGAAACTGCTGCAACAGATTCCAATATTTCCGGGCTGATTGTTAAAGTCGGAGAAGGCGGCATGGGGATTGCGCAGGTTCAGGAACTTCGGGAAGCGGTGCTGAAGTTTCGCAAATCCGGCAAGCCTGCATACGCATATTCGGAAACTTTCGGAGAGTTCGGTACTGGCAATCGCTCTTATTATCTGGCAAGCGCGTTTGAAAAAATTTACTTGCAACCGTCAGGCGATATCGGCTTGAGCGGGCTGATGTTTCAGACGCATTTTATCAAAGGAACTCTGGATAAACTGGGCATTGTTCCCCGCATAGATCATCGTCAGGAATACAAAAACGCGCCCAATACCTTCACCCAGACCAAATATACCGCGCCGCATAAAGAAGCCTTACAGACTGTGATGAAGTCGTTATTCGGACAGATAATCAGCGATATTGCCAAAGATCGGCAGCTTTCCACCGAAGAAATACGGACATTGGCGGATCAGGGCATGATTCTGGGCAAAGAAGCGCTGGATGCCAAGCTTGCGGATCGTCTGGGATACCGGGATGAGGCATATAAAGATATCAAGGCAAAAGCCGGATCAGGCGCATCGCTGATGAGTTTATCCGAATATGTCAGCCGGACAGACAAGCCAGAACCCTCGGACAGCGAAGCCACTCTTGCGCTGATTTACGGAACCGGCAGCATCCGCAGAGGAAAAAGCGAATATCATCCGATTTCGGGAGATTCGTCTATGGGATCCGATACGATAGCTGCCGCGTTCCGCTCTGCTGCCGAAAATAAAAAAGTCAAAGCCATCGTATTCCGGGTGGACAGCCCCGGAGGGTCTTATATTGCTTCGGATACGATATGGCGGGAAGTCAATCGTGCCAAAGAAGCTGGAAAACCCGTGATTGTTTCGATGGGCAATGTGGCAGCTTCGGGCGGATACTTTGTGGCAATGGCTGCTGATAAAATCGTGGCACAGCCCGCGACGATTACCGGTTCTATCGGCGTATTTGCCGGAAAAATGCTGACCAAGGGACTGATGGATAAAATCGGCATCAGCACCGATGAAATTCATACCAGTGAGAACTCCACACTTTGGAGCTGGTCTCAGGATTATACGCCTGCTCAGTGGAAACGGATTCAGGCAGCATTGGATCGGATTTACGAAGATTTTACCGGAAAAGTGGCGGATGGCAGAAAATTGCCCAAAGACATGGTGATGAAAGTTGCCAAAGGACGGATATGGACCGGCGAAGATGCCTTGCAGCACGGACTGGTGGATGAATTGGGCGGATTGAACAAAGCTATCGAGATTGCGAAAAAAACAGCCGGTATTTCGGCAGAAGCCAAAGTCCGCGTGAAAGTATATCCTGAAAAGAAAAATGTGATTGAAATGATTTTGGATCGGGAAGCGGACACAGAGGATGACGGCGGCGATGATGCGATGATTCGAGTGTTGAAAGAAATTCAGCCTGTTGTAAAACATATCAAAGCTCTCGGCATCGGAGAAACTTCCGATGTACTTGGATTGCCGGAATCGGAACTGTTTCAATAAAAGGAACCGGTATGGCGGATTCGGATGATAAAATTGCGCTTGAGCCTGTGATTGACAATCTTCCCCACCCGGTTATGGTGGTAAATGAGGATCGGGTAGTTCTGGTTGCCAATAAAATGTTTGCCGCATTTGCTCAGAAAGACAAAGGAGACATGTACGGTCTTCGCGCGGGCAATGCGTTTTCATGCACTCATTCGAAGGATTCGCTCAAGGGCTGCGGTTTCGGGACAAGCTGTCAGTTCTGCGCTATCAGAAAAGTTGTTACAGAAACCTTCAGAAACCGCAAAAATCAGCCCATGACCGAAGCGGTGATGACGTTTAAAGACAAAGGAAAACGCTGGGTCAGATTCTGCACAACCTATCTGCCTTTGAAAAATGCGGAAGT
This sequence comes from uncultured Desulfonema sp., assembly GCA_964564775.1. Taxonomy (GTDB): domain Bacteria; phylum Desulfobacterota; class Desulfobacteria; order Desulfobacterales; family DYRC01; genus DYRC01. The sequence goes on from CAZMDM010000130.1 coordinate 5,009, forward strand.
AGCGATTGTTTCCATAGAAGATATCACGGATTTGAAAAAGCAGGAACAGCTT
>CAZMDM010000131.1:0-33887 GCA_964564775.1 uncultured Desulfonema sp.
GGGAAGATGGGAAGAAGAGACAGACAGATCTTCAGCCATCGGCGAGGAAAAGCAGATAATCGCGTCGTAATCCGTATCGCTGAGCCATCTGTCAAACGTTTCCTGAACTGCCCCGTGATAAAAATATCCGACCGAAATCGCGCTGCCTCTCATAAGACTCAGCAAGCCTTTGATTTTGGCAAGCCTTGTATCGAAGGGCTGCACAAATATCCGTCTGCAATATGTTTCCAAATCGCTTCTGAAGCGAATATCTTCCGGCTCATCCGCAAGACATATCAGGTCTGTCTGATGATGTCTGCTTAAATATTTGACTTCATTGAACGAGCGTATTTTGTCGCCTTTGTTCGGCGGATAAGGAATCCGATGTGCCAGATACAACAGTTTCATGTCAGGCTCTCAATCTTTCCGAATTAATCTCCGATCATCGGAAAATATCATATTCGTTTTGAATGTCAATCAAAACAGTGATCTTGATCGAAACTTCACGGCAATTTTTCACACTTCACATCTGACACTTAGCACTTGACACCCGACATCTGAGGCTGATATTTTCAAGCTATTATCATTCACCTCAACAGGAAAGATACTATGAATAAAGTTCTGATCCATCTGATTGCCGCTGCACGCCCCAATTTTATGAAAATCGCGCCGTTGTATCATGCGCTGAAAAAAGAAATTTCTCTGATCCCGGTGATTGTCCACACGGGACAGCATTATGATCTGAATATGTCGGATGTATTTTTTCGGGATTTGGGACTTCCCGAACCGGATATTCATCTGGGAGTGGGCAGCGGCTCTCATGCTCACCAGACCGGACAGGTGATGATCGCGTATGAAAAAGTACTGATCGAAAAAAAGCCGGATTTGGTAGTGGTGGTTGGCGATGTCAATTCCACAATGGCAGCCACGATTGCCGCAACAAAATTAGGTATCAAAACCGCTCATCTGGAAGCCGGACTGCGCTCGTTTGACCGAACCATGCCCGAAGAAATCAACCGTCTGGTTACAGATGCCTTAGCTGATATTTTATGGACACCCTCGCCGGACGGAGATGAAAATCTTCTGAGAGAAGGTGTTTTGCCGGAAAAAATCTGCCGGGTCGGCAATATTATGATTGACTCTCTGGAAATGCTCAGAGAGAGGATTGAAATTCAGACCGTTTGCGATGAATTGGGCTTGGAAAAAAGAAATTTCGTACTGGTAACTCTGCATCGCCCCTCCAATGTGGATCATCCCGAAACACTGAAACCACTCTGCCAAGTCATGTCCCGGATATCACAAAAACTTCCGCTTGTGTTTCCGGTGCATCCCAGAACCCGGAAAAATTTGGAGCAATTCGGGCTGATGGCAATGCTGAATCAATACGAAAATATACGCCTGCTTGAGCCGCAAAGCTATATTCGATTTATGAATATGGTGTTCAACTGCCGATTTGTGATTACGGATTCCGGCGGTATTCAGGAGGAAACCAGCTATCTGGGCATTCCGTGTCTGACACTGAGAGCCAATACCGAAAGACCGGTTACAGTCTCTCAGGGAACCAATAGTCTGTGCAGGCTTGAAGAACTTGAAAATCGAGTTTGCGAAGTTCTTTCGAAAAAAGACACTCAAAGACCCCGGATCGATTTGTGGGACGGTCATACGGCAGAAAGAGTCGTTCAGTGCATAAAACAGATATTTGCCATTCAATCTGATTGAGTCGGGTTTATGGTGGGCAGAGTCTAAAAATTTTCATCGATCGGATACCGGAATTCCAGCCGTTATCCTGATTTAGCTCTTGTCAAATCCGATTATATTTGATAAATAGATTCTCTTAAAATAAAGAAGGGAACAGCGCGTTACAGCGGTTCCGGTTTTGCATGAACCTTTAATTTAAAAAGGAGAGTTAAACAAATGGCTTACGATGCGACAAAGATGGCTGACTGGCAGATTTCCGAGGCTGCGGAAGTGAACATGCCCACTCCGGATCAGTGGAGAGAGAAACTGGGTCTTGAAAAAGATGAAATGCTTCCGATGGGAAGACTTGCCAAACTCGATTTTCTGAAAATCAGTGAACGCCTGAAAAACAGACCGGATGGAAAGTATATCGAAGTAACTGCAATTACGCCGACTCCTCTGGGTGAAGGCAAAAGTACGACATCTCTGGGTCTGATCGAAGGCTTGGGCGCTCGCGGCAAGAACGTCGGTGGTGCGCTTCGTCAGCCTTCCGGCGGTCCTACGATGAACGTCAAAGGAACAGCAGCAGGCGGCGGAAATGCTCTCCTGATTCCCATGACTGAATTTTCTCTGGGTCTGACCGGTGATATTAACGATATTATGAATGCTCATAACCTTGCTATGGTGGCAATGACAGCCCGTATGCAGCATGAGCGGAATTACAACGATGAGCAGCTTGCCCGTCTGACCAAGATGCGCCGTCTGGACATTGACCCGACCCGTGTTGAAATGGGCTGGATCATGGACTTCTGCGCTCAGGCAATGAGAAATATCATCATCGGCATCGGCGGTCGTCAGGACGGTTATATGATGCAGTCCAAGTTCGGCATTGCGGTTGGTTCCGAATGTATGGCAATTCTGTCTATCATCAATGATCTGGCAGACTTGAAAAAACGCCTCAATGAAATCACTGTGGCATTCGATAAGACCGGCAAACCTGTTACCACTGGTGATCTGGAAGTCGGCAACGCGATGACCGCGTTCATGAGAAATACCATCAACCCCACCCTGATGAGTTCTGCCGAATATCAGCCGGTTCTGGTTCATGCAGGACCCTTTGCAAACATCGCTGTGGGTCAGTCCTCCATTATCGCAGACCGCATCGGTCTGAAAATGTTCGATTATCATGTAACCGAGTCTGGCTTTGCCGCAGATATCGGATTCGAAAAATTCTGGAACGTCAAATGCCGTTACAGCGGACTCAAACCGCATGTATCCATTCTGACCACCACTATCCGCGCTCTCAAGATGCACGGCGGCGGACCCAAAGTCGTTGCCGGTATCGCACTGCCTGAAGCATACACCAAAGAAAACGTAGCACTGGTAGAAAAAGGCTGCGAAAACATGGTTCACCTGATCAACGTGATCCGCAAAGCTGGTATCAATCCGGTTGTCTGCATCAACTGCTTCCATACAGACACCGAAGCGGAAATTGCTGTGGTCAGAAAAGCTGCTGAAGCTGCGGGCGCACGCTGTGCCAAGTCCGAACATTGGGCAAAGGGCGGTCAGGGCGCATTGGAACTTGCCGATGCGGTTATTGACGCATGTAATGAAAAGAACGATTTCAAATTCCTGTATCCGCTTGAAATGAAACTGCGCGACCGCGTTGCGCTGATTGCAAAAGAAGTGTACGGAGCAGACGGCGTATCATGGACACCGGAAGCCGAAGCCAAAGCAAAAATGCTCGAAGGCGATCCGAAATATGCAGACTATGCAACCATGATGGTGAAAACTCACCTGAGCTTAAGCCATGATCCGGTATTAAAGGGTGTTCCCAAAGGCTGGACCCTGCCCATCCGCGACGTTCTCATTTATTCCGGCGCGAAATTCCTCTGCCCCTGTGCGGGAACCATCAGCCTGATGCCCGGAACAAGCTCCAACCCGGCATTCCGAAGAATTGATGTGGATACCAAGACCGGTAAAGTAAGCGGCTTGTTCTAATCCTGATTCAAACACAATAAGATTTATCCTAAGGGAGTTGGGAGTTTTTCCTGACTCCCTTTTCTGTCATCTCACAGGTAAGAAAAACCGTGTTATTTCAGGACAGCCAATTTCCCCCATCCTATCTTTTGAAACGCATCATATTATTGAACCATTTGAATAAAGACGGTTTATTTTGCTGCGAGTTTTCCTCTCTCGGAAGAGGCGCGTGGCATGAACTGCTCTCTTTGGGCGAAGAGCCGACAATAAACGGAATGGAAATCGCGTTCTCACAGTTTTCTTCGGTTCTGAGTCCGGTAGTATTGTCCACCGTTACCCACTCGATATTTTCCGGTGCGGAAATCTCAAGCGGCTCATTGGCAATTTTCGACATCATGGCAATCCAGACCTGCAACGCGCCGCTCGCGCCGGTCAGTCCGCATGGGGTGTTGTCGTCTTTGCCGAGCCAGACCACTGCCAGCCGGTTTCCGGTAAATCCCGCGAACCAACTGTCTTTGAGATCATCGGTGGTTCCGGTTTTTCCGGCGGCATGGAGATGCGGTAATGCTTTGCCCAGAGATGCTGCTGTTCCTTCGATGCACACTGCCTGAAGAATTTTGCTGACCAGATACACTGCTGCTGCATCAACACTCTGATTCACAGAAAGCGGATATCTCTGCAACGGGGTCCCATCCTGAGTATGCACGGATCGGATTGCCCGGATCGGCGATGAAAATCCGCCGGAAGCAATGGTCTGATACATTCTGGCGACTTCGAATACTGACATTTCCGGCGTTCCCAAAAGCGCGGACGGATACGCGGAAAATTCGCGCTCAACTCCGAGACGCCGAACCATTTTCATCACATTTTCGACGCCGATGTCCATGCCCACTTTGACGGTCGGAATATTGTATGAATGCGTCAATGCCTGATAGATCGGGATCATGCCGTGATATTGCTTATCATAATTCTGCGGACTCCACACTGCCGCGCCGGATTTTACCTGCAAAGGCGCATCTTCGATCATCCGCATCAGCGTATATCTCTGCGGCTGTTCCAGAGCCGTCAGATATACCACAGGCTTGATCAGAGAACCGATGGGACGCTTGGCATCCAATGCCCGATTGAATCCTTTGAAATGCGTATCTTTGCCGCCGATCATTGCCAAGACTTCGTTATTTGCCCATGAGGTAACAATTGCCGCAGCTTCGAGACTGCCTTCGCTCTGACGATGCTGGGAATCGAGGCGTTTCATTTGCTCGGACGCGGCTTTTTCCGCAGATAACTGCACCTGAGGATCGAAAGCCGTAAATATCTTCAAGCCTTCGGATCGCAGGTCTTCTTCTCGATAATCCTGAAGCAGTTGACGTTTCACCAAATCCGTGTATGCCGGATAACTCGTGCTGCCTTTCGGCGGTTTGTCAATCACGCCCAAGCCGGATTCACGGGCTTTTTGGGTATCTTCTTTGGATAACAATCCCTGCTCTTCCAAAATTTTCAAAATCAGATTGCGCCGATCTCTGGCTCTTTGGGCAGAATGCCGGGGATCGTAGTGAGACGCGCCTCGGAGCATTCCGATCATCAGAGCGATTTCCTGTGCGCGAAGCTCTTCGAGCGGACGACCGAAATAAAAAAAGCTTGCCAGCCCGAATCCGTGAATTGCCCGATCTCCGTCCTGTCCCAGATACACTTCGTTAAGATATGCCTCCAGAATTTCGTTTTTGTCATAATAGATTTCCAAAAGCATGGCAATGCACATCTCGTCAATTTTGCGTTTCAGAGTTTTTTCCGGTGTCAGAAAAAAATTTTTGGCAAGCTGCTGGGTCAGGGTGCTGCCGCCCTGAACGGTTTTACCATAGCGGATGTTGGCAATCATGGCTCTGAGAATGGCAAGCGGATTGACGCCGTGATGCTGGTAAAATTTGCGGTCTTCCACAGCCAGCAGGCTCTGAATCACAAACGGCGATACATCCCGGAGTTTGACCAGAATCCGGTCTTCGTTATTGGTCGGGTAAAAGCTGCCGATCATCGCGGGATCGAGCCGGATCAGTGCCGGCGAATTGCCAGAATCGGTTTCGATAATGCTTGCAATCTTACCGTTCTGAATGACCACGCGGAGCTTTTTAGATGCTTCGGGTTTTCCTGCTTCGATCATAAATGCACGCGTGGTCAGCGTGAACGTGTTTCCGGTTCGGCTGAATGTTCCCGGAGTGTCTGCTTTTTCCGACACACGATACAGCATGAGTTTCAATTCCTGCTGAAAGCTTTCCGGGTCGAGCGTCATGCCCGGGTACAGGTCTAATGGGCGCGCATAAATCCGCGCGGGCAGATCCCAGCGTTTTCCCGAAAACCGCTCTCTGACTTGATGACTCAGACTGAACATATATACTGCTACGCCGATACAGACTGCCGCGCCGCTTATCAGAAATATCAGCAAAATAATACGCAAGGGTTTGGGAATAGAAAGTTTCATTACTTTTCAAATATTTCCTGAAGTCGGATGTCAATTTTCAGCGTTGCCAGTCTGATTGTTTCATCCCAATTGAAGATTTCGGATATCCGATATTTTTTGTTTCTCAGCACATATCTCTCGATATATTCTCTGTCAGGAAACACGATGATGTATTCTTTAACGCCGAATCGTTCATAGAGATTTTTCTTTTCCCGGCGATCTCGGAGTTCGGTGGAGGAGGAAATCACCTCGATAATCAGATCGGGCGCGCCCTGAATATTCTGAGGCGTTATTTTGCTTCTGTCGCAGACCACAAACACATCCGGCTGAACTACGTTTCCCTCGTCAAATACCACATCGGTCGGCGCAATGCCGGTGTAACACGAATTTTTCCGATGCGTTTTCAGTTTGATGTGAAAATTGCTGGCAATATTCTGATGCTTAATCAGCGGCGCGGGACTCATGGCATAAGCCTCTCCGTCAATAATTTCCCACCGTTCTTTGTCCTGCCATTGCAGATAATCGCTATAAGTATATCCTGTAATTTTTTCAGCAGCTTCTCCCATATAAACCCTCCGATGCTTTCGGATCATGCCAATCCGGCAGTCCCATGCCGCAGAGCGATCTTTTCAAACATCTGCGCCATTCCCGCGCCGATGGAAAAGACAGAGCCGATACTCAGATGATCTTCGGCAGTATCGTCGAAAAACAGATGCAGATCAGATGCTATGCCTTCATCCGGCAGCCAGTAACAGATCAGAAACGGCACGTTAGGCAGAGGATACAGCACAAGGGAAATATCGGATTGATAATGTTTTTCAATCTGTTTCCCGTTGAATAGCCGGATCAGGTCTTCGAAAAATTCAGGGTAGCTGTCCGCAACTTTCTTGATCCGAATCTCGCACTGTTTCACAAACAGCCCGTTTCCCGGTCTGCCGTTGGGCAGTTCCCGAAACGGAACCCATATGCCGGAAAGAGCTTTGCCGGAACTGTGAACAACATAGTCCAGAACAGGCATCACCAGTCTGGGAAATGCGTGAATATCCGAGAAAAAATTTCCCTGAGAATCAATGCTCACATCTTTTCCAAGAACTTTGAAAGTCAGCCTGCCACTGGCAAATCTGCCCCCCAATGCCGGTGCTTTTGCCGCCAGATCGATAGCGGCAACTTGTTGTTTCAGACGCTCCAAATCCGGGATGAGCGAATCTGTCTCCGCTTCTTTCTGTCCGTTGAATTGTTCAATAATATCCGAAGATAGATGAGGACATTCTCTGAGATGTTTCTGTTCTTTGAAGACCGCTCCGGCAAAAGCCAGACAGGTCGGCTCAAAACATTCCTGACAATTGGATTTGTTCAGCAGCTTGAATATTTCCATCACATTGTTAAAACGGGCCATCGTTGTTTCCTTGTTGAAGATATTTTTACGCAAATCATGCCGTCCGATAAGCGCTTCAGATGAAAGAGCCCAAAGCGCTCCGAAACCGCGGGATCAGCTATCGGCAATTGCAAAAATATGCGAGAAATAATTCCGAAGTTCGATATAAAGCCCGGTATCTCTAATCTCTTCTGAAGAACGCAGATAACTCTCATCATTGAGCATATCGTTCAGTCTGATCTGATCCCCGTATCCGCTCATATCCATCCGGATCCGACATGTAGAAATACTGTCCGCATAATTGACAGCAACCCATATTTTCTCATACCGATATGTCCATATCCACGCCAAGATATGATGATACGATTCATCTCCCTGATATGCGGGCAATGTTTCAAGCAGCTGCCATTGCCCTTGTCCGAACATATCGCGATGCGTGATATGCAATAGTTTTTCATAAAATTCAGATATTTCCAAGTCAATCGGCTCCGGTGGCTCCCGTCTAAGCTGAACCGGCAGGCGTATCTGTTTGCCTTCGAATTGCCCGTCATAATACAAGCGCATTCCCTGCAAGGTACTGATGATGATTGCCGCAGCCTTTGATTTTGCTTTGCCGAACGCGGTAACTGCCCTTTCCTCATCGTGATTTTCAAGAAATCGGAGCGATTTGTTTTGAAAATCGTCATCTGCCCTCAGATGATCTCTGATACTTCGGGCATTTCCGGCTTTCAGGCGATCTGTCAGCCGCTTATCATAAGTAAAATCAAATCCCGACTGCTGAAGTTCCCATTCTTTGTCCCAATAGGCTTCGGCAATGAAAATAAATTCGGGATACTCCGCTTTGACTGCCCGGATTGCTATTTTCCAAAATTCTTCATCAGGTTCTTTATATCCCATTTCCGCAATCACTGCCTGCCACGTATGCCGAAATGAAGCATTAAGCATCAGCATTGCCACATCACACCGCACGCCGTCACAGAATTTTGCAATTTTTCTGAGCATCCGAAGCATAAAACTTCGGGCTTCATAGCTAAAGTAGTTGATCTGAATTGTATCTTCCCACGCGGGAAAAAACGGGTCGCGCCCATGAGCAAACACTCGCGGCTCATTTTCAAGCGGCTGATAAAAAGTAATCGGATCTTTTTTACAAAAATGCCGAGGAGCTTCGAGAAATATTTCAGGATGATCTTTGACAAGAGAACTGTCCGCACTGAAATGATTCGGCACAAAGTCGAGAATCAGCTTCATGCCCAAGGAGTGAAGCATTTCACGCGTAAGGATCAGGCTTTCATTTGTGCCGACCATCGGATTGACGTCATAGCGGTCAATCGAATAGGGAGAGCCGATCACATCCGCATCCTGATAATCGCTTAACGCGTGCCGGAAACTGTCTTTGGTGGGACCTTCCTGAAGGCAATATTTTTCAATCGTGCTTTCGCAGATTTTCCAGATACCCATCAGCCAGACATAATCGATGCCTTTGTCCGCAAGATTTTTCCAATACGACATCGGTACATCATCCAACATGGCGTGACGATTTCCGGTATCGAACCTTCTCAGCCAGACTCTTGTATTGATTTGATAAAGATTGCAGTTCACCGTTTGTCCCCGATTCGTGTAGTAGTTATATCGAATCTGAAAAATAACCGAATGATAAATCACGCAGAAGCCTGCTTAAACAGACCTGAGCTTTCAGCCCTGAAATTTCCGAGCCACGGGGCAGATGATGACAGAATATTTTTCCGTTTTCATATTATTTTGCTTTTGGAATGCTGAATCCGAAAGTACTCCCTTTGCCTTCATCGCTTTTCACCCATATCGTTCCGCCGTGTGCTTCGATCAGATGCTTGGTAATGCTCAGTCCCAACCCCATGCCGTCCATGCGTTCTCTCATATCTTTTGCCCGGTAATATTTGTTGAAAATAAACGCCTGTTCTTCTTTGGAAATACCAGGTCCGTTATCGGATATGGTGAATATCAGCATATCTCCACTATCTTCGACGCTAACAAAGATTTCTGAACCGGATGGCGAAAATTTGATCGCATTGCCCAGCAGATTGGCAAATACCTGCTGAAGATACTTGGCATCCCCCATTATATCCGGCAGTTCACGGGAAATATCGGCTCTGATCACAATCTCTTTGGATTCCGCGGATGCCCTGAAATGTTCCAAACATTCGGAAACAAAGGAATATGTGGTCAATGCACAGGCGCGGACATTGAAAACTCCCGATTCTAGAGAAGATACCTGCATGATACGATTCAGAAAATCACATACTCTGCCGATTTCGAGGCTCGCGATTTCCAGAAATTTCCGCTGGCGGCTGTTGATATCTCCCATGATGCCTTCCGCAATCAGGTTCACGGATTCGCGAATGGAAGTCAGAGGCGTTCTGATTTCATGGCTCAGCATCGAAATAAAATCGGAACGCATCCGTTGTTCTTCTTTAAGCCGAAATGCCATTTCATTGAACGCGGATGCCACGGTTCCAAATTCATCACCGGAACGGATTCGGATAGGATCACTTCGGCGATCCTGAGAAATCGAGCGGATTCCGTTCAGCAATTCTCTCAGGGGGCGGATCATGGAATATGCCAGCATCATACCGCTGATCAGCCCCAGAACAATCGAACTGCCCAGCCCGATCACGCCGTTTCGCATGGCAAGCCGTCCCCGAAAATTCATTGCCAGATTTGCCTGTTCCATTTCCTTTTCATTTTCCGATCTGGCTAAAGAAATATTTTCCACCAATTCGTTGATCGCATCTTCGGGAATCCACAACGTTTCCGACTCATGATTTCCCCGAATATCTTTATTTTTGGAAGAATATTCGCTGTAAATACTTGCAATCAGATTCCATTTCTTCGAAGCAGTCTGAATCTCCAATGCTGCTGCAAGATTTTTTTCAAACTCCGATCGTGCTGAAATAAAATATTGCAGATATTCTTCCTTTTTCAGTAAAAGATATTTCTTCTCGTTTTCCTCCATATTCAGCAGGTTTTCGATCATTTTTTTGGATGAAGAGGAAAGTTTGTAGTTTTTATTCAGAATGTTTTCAGATAGTTTCATCATTTCACGAATATCGTCATACAACACCAGCACTGTGCCGAAAAATATCAGCACAAATACCAGATACCAGATAAACAGTTTTCCTGTAATGCCAGAGATGAATTTCATGTCGCCATCATTCTGAAGTCGGAAGTCAAAACCTGAAATTTCAGCTTAACAGAAGCGTTATTCTAAGTCAATCATCAGTATATCTGTGATTCGGAACGAAAATAAACATAATATCAAATCGCTAAGTCCCGTAGGGACGATCCCTAATCGCCCGAAAATTGATTTCCGGGTTTTGGATTTGTCGGAAATCTGAATACATATCATTCATTTCAAAGAATGGCTATCTGTAAGCCGCAATGAACGCTCGATAATATCCGAAATGCCTTTGGTCAAGCCCTGAGGCATAAAAATCATCACCAGCATCAGTATCAAGCCATAGACCACCATTTCGAATTCGGAAAAGGTGTGCAGCCATTCGGGTAGCAGTGTCAGCAGAGATGCTCCCAGCAGCGCGCCCCAGACACTTGCCATTCCGCCGATAACCACCATCGTAACCATTCGGATCGAAGATAAAAAATCAAAGGTTCCGGGACTAATGAAGCTGACGAAATGTGCATATAAAAATCCTGCCAAGGATGCCATTCCTGCGCTGAAGACAAATATCATCAATTTGAGATTCTGAGTGTTGACGCCTACCGCTCCTGCCGCGCGCTCGCTGTCATGGATAGATCGTAATGCCCTGCCGATTCTAGAATCAATCATTCTTCGGCAGATAATAATGCTGATCAGCACTGAACCCCATACCAGATAAAAATAGTTCGAGCCGCTTGCAAAAGAAAGCTTTCCGATTTCCAATGAAGGAATGCCAACAAAACCAGATGCGCCGCCGGTCAGTGCCGCCCATTCCCGAAAAACAATGGCAACAATCATGCCGAACCCCAGCGTTCCCATGCCCAGATAATAGCCGGAAAGCTTCAGTGTCGGAATCCCCACAAAAAATGCCACGAGCGTTGCCAGCCCAATCGCGCACGGCAGAGCAATCCAGGGCGAAATGTGATAGGTAACACACAATATTGCTGTGGTATATGCGCCGATCCCGTAAAACGCGCCGTGTCCCAGAGAAATCTGTCCCGCATATCCCATCAGCATATTCAAGCCCAATGCCAGAAGCGTATTGATGCCGATAAACGTGAGCAGTTGAATATAGTAGGAACTTTTGATCAGCATTCCGCAGAGAATAATGATTATCAGAAAAATAAAGTATTGAATATAAACTGATTTCATACTATCTCCGAAAGAGCCGCAATGATCTTTTCCTGTATCTCACGGGTCAGATACGGGTGCATGGGAATACTGAAAATTCTTTCCGAGCAGTCTTCGCTGATCGGAAAATCTCCGCGTGTATATCCCAGATATGCAAATGCCTGCTGGAGATGAAGCGGCTTGGGATAATAAATAGCTGCCGGAATACCGGATGCCGCCAGTTTTTCCAGAATTTTTCCGCGCTGACGGCTATCCGATGCAAGCAGCGAATATTGCGCCCACGCGCTTACAATTCCTGACGGAATCGTTGGAGTGCAAAATGCAACGTGCAACGTGCAAAGTTGAGTGTAAGTTTGAGCGATAATCTGGCGCAATTGCAGTTCTTCGGGAAAAATGTCGAGCTTGGCGAGCAGAATCGCTGCCTGAATCGTGTCCATTCTTCCGTTGATGCCGACTCTTACATTGTCATACCGGTCGCTTCCCTGCCCGTGATTGCGGATCGAGCGCAGAATATCGGCAATGTTATCGTTATCGGTGAAGACTGCGCCGCCGTCTCCGTAGCATCCCAAAGGCTTTGCCGGAAAAAATGAGGTGCAGGCAATATCTGCCAATGAACAGGCTTTTCTGCCATGATATTCGGCTCCGAAAGACTGCGCTGCGTCTTCGATCACAAATAGCCTGTGTTTTTTGGCGATCTCGTTGATCGCATCATAATCTGCCGGAAGTCCGAATAAGTCAACAGCGATAATGCCTCTGACATTCGGTGTTCTGCGGATTGCATGCTCAAGCTTTGCCGGATCAATATTATATGTTTTCGGATCAATATCGGCAAATACCGGCATTGCGCCCAGCAGGGCAATCACCTCGGCAGTCGCGATAAAGGTGAACGGCGTTGTGATAACCGCATCTTCCGGAGCGACTCCGTAAGCCATCAATGCCATGAGCAATGCGTCTGTACCGGAAGCACAGCAAATTGCATGTTTTGTGCCGCAGTATTCGGACAGCCGATGTTCCAGATCTTCGATTTCCGGTCCCATGACATATTTCCCGTGATCCAAAACCCCACGGATGTTTTCTTCGATGTTTGCCCGGATTCTGCTCTGCTGGGCAGCAAGGTCTATGAATTGCATCATCCCTCTCTTCATTTTACATACTAATCACCACTTTTATCAATTTTCTAAGAACTGGTCAATGGAATGAGCGAAATATAAAGAAATATAAAACTGAAGCAGCCCATCTACCACTTCAGCGTATACCGTTGGGATTGAGTTATCCTATTTCTGCCAAAATTCTTTGAAAAAATTGATAAAAGAAGAATCGAGTTCTGTCTTGGCAACCTCGATGATCTGTTTTTGCCCGGTCAGCGCAACTGATTTATGGATGAGCTTTTCATTCGGAGTTCCCCAGTATTGATAAATACTGACATAGACTTTGCTGCGCGTGCTTGCCCGGTTCTCATCAGATCTGAAATACTGAACATTCACTTTATAAGTTCCCGATTCCGCAGATTCCGAACTCATGTACATTTCTGGACCGTAACCATCAGTAACATCGCGGGTGATACGACCGCCTCGTTTGGTTGTCCTGCGGTTGTAATAACATTCCTCGCCGTCAGGCTCCGTAACATGGAGATCAACATCGGTTTTGTCAGTGTTCCATGTCGCGATGACCACTATCGGAGGCTTGGGATCAGGCTTTTCCGCAAGTTTCTTCAGGCGTACTTCCGCGTAATCTTTCACCGAGCTTGTCAATTTGCCTTTGTCAATCATCTTCAGCAGCCGCAGATAATCCATATTCAGAATCATGGCAAATTCTCCGGCTCTTCCGCTCCAATTGCTGTTTGATGCGACTTCGTAATATGCCAATGCCAAGTCTGTTTTTCCGATATCGGTCAGACAGAGTGCCATTTCCCGATACAGGATAAACTCATGCGGACGGATTTCCGCGACCCGCCGGAGCAGATGATAGGCATGACTTGCAAATCCCATCTCCATTGCGGTGAATGCGATATCTCGGCAAAGCGCGGGATCGCTCGGATTCTGCTCGATCAGCGAACTCAGAGCTTTCAATGCGTCATCCTTGGTGTATTTCGATTTCCGGTTTTCTGCTTCCAGATACAGCGTATCATAATCGAGCTTAGCGGATGCAAGCTGTTCGCGGATCAGCCCGGAAATATCATTCTGTGTATGCACCTTGCATTTCAAGGCTTTCGGCTGAACCACAAAGGATTCCTCCGGCATTTTATCCAGAGTCATCTGAAATGCGGTGGAAAGGTTGAAATTCATCAGAGGAACTTTTTTCAGTTTTTCCAATGCGCTCATAAATCGGGCTTTGGCATGAGCCGAATTTTCTTCCATTTTTTGAATCTGTTTGGCAATCACTTCGGACGCATTGGTGATTTTGACCACAAACGCATCTTCCTGCGGCTTGATATTGAAACGCTGATAATCCGCCTCGCTTTCCAGCATGAGCAAGGAGCAGGTCTGACCCGTGATGCGGAAATGCCGGGAATATGCTTCGGGTTCTGCCGGAACGGTTTCTTTAAATTCCTCCATCTGTCCGACTGCAACCTGACCGTAAATGCGCGGGGTCAGATCAGAGGATATCGGATAAGGAAGCGTTATGGGAATGCGGGTTTGCTTTCCATACTGAGCAACCGTCAGCACTGCCTGCCCGCCTTTTTCAGGACTTCCTTTGCCGACAACAGTCAGTTCCTGTCCCGGAAAAACAGATTCCGGGCGTCCTGCAATCAGGATATCCTTTGCGCCGGGAACGGAAATCCCGACCATCTGCCACGGACGGCTGCGATGGGCGGTGGAAGCGGGCTGCACTTCCGCGTCTCCGGTGATCGAAAATACCGATCCGCCCGAAATTCGTGCCAAGTTGGACAACAGCCGCGTATCTGTTCCCGAAAGTCCGGTCTGATACGCGAACAATGACGCGGCATTGCCGGATCTCAGCATTTCGGAAATCGCGTTGCTATCTGATTCTCCCCACGTAGCAGAACCGTCACTGAGCAGAAAAATATCCCATTTATCCGAAATTTTGGCTTTATCCGCCCATGAAGGCTGAGAGGCTTCTTTCAGCGCGGAAGCCATATCTGTCGCACCTTCGAGCGCAAGTGTTTTCATGTATGCGGATAATGCTTGAAGATTTTCGGGCGTGTTTTCCGAAAAGCCTTCTTTCCACCAGAAAGTTTCGATATTGAAAAACATTACTGCAAACTGCTTTAATTGATCCCGATTGTTTTTCAAAATGGCTTCGATCATGGCAAGCCAGATATTGAAGCGATCCGGGTTCGAACTGAGCGATACATCCACGGCAAACACAGCATACGAAGAACCGGGAACCTGAGATTCGGGAATATCGGGCTTGAATTTCAGGGCAAAATAATCGCCGGTTTCCGCATCTTTGCCGGTCATAAACATGCTGCCCACATTGCTGAGTCGGACAGTCAATGCTCGTTCCAGCGGCTTTTCAAAGCGGTAATGCGTGCGGTTTCCGGTTTTTGTGCCGTTGAGATCGGGCGAAATGCTCACGGATACGCCCGGCATCTGGGATACGAGAATATCTGCAACCGTATTCGGGATATTGACCGGAAGATCGAGGCGGTATTCCAAATCTTTGCCGGCTTTGATCAGATCGGTATCATAGCCGATCACCACCCGGTGCAGTTTTCGGGGCATGATCGGATACAGGCGGGTGCTGAAAATTCCGGGTCCAGACCATTCCATCAGCGCGGGATCAACCTTTTTGCGGACGGTTTCCTGATAGGCAATCGCGGCTTTTTCTCTGGGAACCATTCTGGCTTCTTTCAGCACTTTCCAAGTATTTTTGCGATCAGAAACAATCTGTTCTGGCGACCAGCCGTTTTTCACTATCTCGTCCGCGCTTTCGAATTTGGGCATCTGGCTCATATTTTCTTCATAAAGCACCGATTCGCCGAAAGCCAGAAAATACGGAGATGCTTCATCCGGCAATCTTAAGGAAAAATTGCCTTCGAACATCCGATCCCGGTCATTATAGAAAAAGATATCCATCAATACCCTTGCCCGAAAACCATCTACATGAACCGTGATCTGAGTGCCTTTGATCGGCAGTTCTTCGGTTTCTCCGATCATCAGACGCAGGGTATTGGGCTGAATTTCGGAGCGTTTCCATGTAGTTACTTTATCATCAGCTTTTTCCCTATCCTTGCGAACAGAGGGAGCAGCCATCTCACTCTTTTCAGCTCTGACGGGTGCGGAGTCTGCTTCCATCGCTGCTCCGGTTCTTCCGATAGAAGACGGTTCAGCTTTTGTCGCTCCTGCCACAGGTGAAGACTTCGGTGCTGACATGCCCGGCGAGGATGACGATGACGAATATCCCGTATCGCTTGATTTTACCGATTTTTTTTCAGCACAGCTTATGAAAACCGCAAATAATACGACCAACAGAAACACCATGAGACAAAAAAACACAGATTTCTTTTTGTTTTCGGACATTTTGCGTTCTCCTTTGTTTATGGGGCATTATTGCCCGACTTCCCAATCCGCACAAATCATCAGAGATGATCTATCAGAATATTATCAAATTGACAACAGATTAAACTTGTTATATTTCTCTGAAAAATTCCGGAAATGAATTTTGGGGAATCACTGCTCATATAAATCCGGCGGAATAAAATATCTGCGGATAAAAAAATGGCTTATGGGTTTGTCAATCTGTTTTTCACAGGGAGTGATTGCCCATCGTTCGATATCTGAAAAATCTGTCGGCAGCACGGTCAGCATACTGCTCAGGTTTTCATCCGGCGAATCAATCTCCACAGATCCATCAATGCCGAGTTTTGATGAGGCATCCACAAGACTTTGGGAAGACCGGATAAACTTATCCGCCGTAATATGGATGTTTCCGCCGTTGCCGCCATAAGCCTGTGCCAATATTTTACTGTTGTTCAGAATGACAAACTGCGGATCAATGGTAATATTTCCGCCGTTGCCGGTTCCCCCTTTTACGGAAGTGGTGATCTGACTGTCAGACAGATATAATCTGCTGCCGATATGAAACGCCATATCGCCTCCGTCCGCATTGAAACTTCCTGTTGTAATCGCGCTGTTATCCATTCGGACTATACGGGATGCGTCCAGAAAGATATTGCCTGCCCTGCCGGTATCGGTGCTGAATGCAAAAATATAACTTTTATTTTCCATAACAAGATCAGATACATTCAGCATAACATCATTTCCATCGCCCGTCCCGTAGCTGCTTGCAGCGATATTGGCTTTATCATTCAGCATCAGAATATCCGCGTTCAATCGGATTTCACCGGCTTTTCCGCTTCGGTCCGTACTTGCCGAGATGCCGGCTTCATGCTCAACAGACATTCGGGGAGTCAAAATCGTGATATTTCCGCCATCGCCGCTCTGATAGGTATTGGCAAAAATTCCGCTGAGATAACCTGAAATATAAACAGAATCCGCAGCAGATACCGTGATATTGTTTCCGTTTCCGGCTCCGTTCGTTTCGCTTGAAATTGCCGCGCCGCCCGTCAGATTCAGATGGTTCGTATTCAGACGGATTTCTCCCGCGTTTCCGATTCCGCCGCTTAACGCGGATATGCTACCTTCCTGAGCAAGCGATATTTCATCGGCTGAAATCGTAATATTCCCGGCATTCCCGCTGCTGGTCAGCGTATTCGTGTAAATACCGCTTTTATAGCCTTTATCATCGGTTCCCGAAATACGGACAGTTTTTTCGACAGAAATGTCAATATTTCCTCCCGCGCCCGCACCGTCTGTAACTGCCTGTATTCCCGATCCGTTACGGATGCTCATCTGTCCCGCAGTCACAGATATCCGACCGCCATTCTGATCTCCGGTCGTTGATGCGGATATGATGCTTCCGCCATCGAGTGTCAGATCAGGGGTATTTACCGTAATTTCTCCGCCTTTTCCTCTATTGAAGGTATCTGCATAAATCCCGCTCAAATATCCTGAAATACTGACAGATTCCGCAGCAGATATGCTGATACTGCCTCCCTCGCCGTCTTCGCTGCTGGTGCTTGAAATATCTGATGTCCCGGATAAATTCAGTTTCCCGACACGAATGCAGATATCTCCGCTGTTTCCGTATCCGTAAGTTTCCGAAGTTATTTCAGAATGGTTATCAAGCGAAAGTTGTCCGGCTTGGATATGGATATTACCGGCAGTTCCCGAACCGTATGTTTGGGTAGCAATGCTTCCCCCATAGGAAATTCCGGCTCCGTTCAGCAGCATATCGTCCGTAACGCAAATATCGATATCTTTTCCGTTCGCATTGCCATAATTATTCGTGCTGATCGCTCCGCCTCTGAGTTCGAATCTCCCTGCCCGGATAACGATTTCCCCGGCACTCGCGGTGAGGTCTGCCCAATTGTAATTTCCGCTGAATTTCGTATCTCTGATAATGGAAATATTTCCCTGCTTTTCAATTCCCCGGATTCCGATATCATCCTGCTGGATTTCACCGGGAGATGCCGCAGAAGCAAGATTGATCCGTCCCTCCCACGCAACCCATGCGGCATTATGAAACAGAATATCTCCGCCGATGACCGATATGGTTTTTCCGTTAGGCACATACAGCATACTCCCTTCCGCAGAAATACTTCCGGGCTTGTCATTTAAAAATCCGAACGCTGTCGGCGCAGCCACAGAAAGAATTTCACCTATTGTCGGTTTCGAATAAAAGCGCTCACTATCGCCCAGTCTCAGATAATCGGCAGTGCTGACATGGAACGAGCCGCCGAGATTGAGAGAGCTATTACTCCCGAATATAATGCCCGCCGGATTGAGAAAATACAGATCGGCACCAGGAATCGTCGAAGCCAGTTTTCCGTCAATCCATGACACAGCGCCTCCGGTAACGCGGCTGATGATATTTTTCACGGAATCGGGACCGGAAAAGGTCGCGGATTCGCCATTATGGATGTTGAACTGCTGAAAGCTGTGGAAGAGATTTACCCCGGTTTGTCTGCCATATTCGGGTTTGATCACGTAATTCGGTCCCGACAGATCGAGCTTTCCGGCATCTCCAATGGTTCCGTCAAGCTGTACTCCCTGAGGATATATTCCCTCCGCGCAAACCGGCAGTATGAGGAATACGCTTACTATCGCCGAAACATAAATAATCCGTATCATAAGCTGTTCCCATTTTTAGAAAATTTTACTTGCCCCTGCCCATATATCACAACGCACCTTACGCAGTAAGCTCTGATTTCCGCAGATCCGCGGATTCTCTGTCTGCTCTTTCCGCTCTGAGGACAGATACGCATTTCAAGCCGTTTGTACACAGACAGATCAAATTACTGCGTAAGGTGAGTTATATCATAGTAGTGTACAAAATTCAATGTGGTCAGATACTAGGCGGGATTCGGCTTCCATCCAAACGATTTATCGCTCTGTGCGATTGTTTTTCAGATTCGATCTAACAGTTCATATATGAAACCATCATCCGAATTTTTTATACGCTTTTTCCGATAAAACTCTTGCAATCATCTGAAAAAAATGACACATAATAAGAATATCTGTCATTGAAAATGATTCGGATAGGAGGTGTATATGTCAAAAAATTCAATACGATATATTGTTTTTCTGCTGATTGCCGGGCTGATCCTCGCACCGATTGCCCATGCTACGGATACACAGATACTCTCTCAGCAGGAAACGCGGGACAAAGAAGAGAAAGATCCCGGTGTTTTGGCAATGGACATACTGATTGCCCGTCCCTTGGGCATACTTGCAACCGTAGCGGGCGGAGCGATTTTTCTGGTATCTCTTCCGGTATCAGCAATGACCGGACAAACCCGGATGGTGTATGACAAAATGGTGAGAGAACCAGCAAAATATACCTTCAAACGCTCTTTGGGCGAATTTTGAACAGACAGGAGAATTCGGATTCATGCGAAAAGGGCTGCTTTTTGCGCTGATGATTTTAGTTGTTCAGATAAGCAATGGATATTGTGCTGAAAAATACGTTACTTTCGGTATCGGAAGAATGGACGGAGATACGACATACAGTATCGGAGGAAAATATTTTACCCCCGACAGCGGTGTCGGAGAATACCCCTTTCCCATCAGTGTTCTGGAATTCGATATCGAAGTCTATATGGCATCGCTGAACGGCGGAATCCGATTTGACGATAAATGGGAAATCAATGCCGAAATCAGAAAAAATATATCGAGCGGCAGCGGGGTATTGAAAGATTCGGATTATTATATCACTACCGGTTATACCGGCATTCCCGAAGTATATTCGGAAAGTCACGTTGATCTCGACGCATGGTCTGCCGAGATGAATTTTCAATATCGCTTTATCGAGGGCGTATATGCCGGCATCGGGTATCTGTATCAGAATTTCGATTATAATATCAAAGATTTCCGGCAATGGTATCCTCTGGGAACCCTTACGGATGAAACCGCAGGCACGTATGGTCCCGGAATCGGTCTGACGTATGATGTTAAATATCACATTCCTTATCTAAAACTTGGCGCAAAAGGAAATATCAGCGATGAAATGCGGATCGAAACCAGCGTGCGATATGCGCCACGTGTCTGGGCAAAAGACAGAGACAACCATGTTGCACGGCAGCTTTATTCCGAAGGCGACTGCGAAGGTACGGCGTGGCTCTGGTCACTGATTGCCCGCTACGATTTTCCGAATCGTTGGTTTATGCTATTCGAGTTCGATTATAATCGGATTACTACGGACGGAGACAGCAAAACCTATAGCGGAGGACGCTGGGAATATACGATTGACGATGAAATCGAAAGCACTCAGACCTATTTCAGCCTGACAGCAGGATACAGATTTTAATACAGTTCAAAGTTAAACGTGCAAAGTGCAAAATTGAGAAAATCATTTCACTTTGCATTTTGCATTGTTTCTCAACTATGATCAGCGAAATATTTTCAGAAGAATCCTCTGTGATTGCAAGGCTTGATCCGCGTGTCAGGATTTTGTCGGCAGTATCATATTCATGTCTTACCGCGCTGCTGAAAGAATTTTCGTCATTATCGGCAGCAATGGTAATATCCGTGATAGCAATAGGCTTGAGCGGTCAGCATATCCGAACCGTTATCCGGCGACTTGCTGTGGTCAACGGTCTGATTCTGGCATTCTGGGTGTTGCTGCCTCTGACTTACGGAAAAGATATTTTTTATCATATCGGTATCTTGGCTATCAGCCGGGCAGGCATAGTTCTTGCCGCTCAGATGACACTCAAATCCAACGCGATTCTGCTTGTGTTTATTGCACTGATCGCATCCATGCCGATCAATACGCTGGGACATGCACTGGAACGGCTATATCTCCCTTCCAAAATGATTTATATGCTGATGCTGGCATATCGTTATATTTTCGTGATCGAACAGGAATATCGCAAACTGATCCGTGCCGCGAAAATTCGGGGATTTTCTCCCAAAACAAATCTTCACACATATAAAACCTTTGCATGGCTGGTCGGAATGCTGTTTGTGCAAGCAGCCGCACGCGCGGAACGGGTATATCAGGCAATGAAGTGCCGGGGATTTTCCGGCAGATTTTATTCACTTCGGAATTTTGAAATCTCACAAAATGACCGAATCTGCGCGGGTCTGACCGGAATCACAATGATCTTGCTGATATTTCTGGAATGGGGACGACTGTGACAGATAACACTCTAATGATTCATCTTCGGGATATTTCGTTTGCTTATCCGGGGGCATCTCCGATTCTGAACGAACTGAGCTTCGATCTGCACGAAAAAGATCGGATCGGGCTTCTGGGGCATAACGGATCGGGCAAAACCACGCTGTTTCATATTATCATGGGCTTATTGAAACCAGATTCCGGTACAATTGAAATTTTCGGCAAACCGGTCGGATCGGAAAAGGATTTTACCGAGGTCAGACAGAAAATCGGATTGCTGTTTCAGGATTCGGATGATCAGTTATTTTGTCCGACTGTCTTGGAAGATGTGGTCTTCGGTCCTCTGAATCTGGGAAAATCGAAAGAAGAAGCCGTTGATATTGCTCGGACAACTCTAACTCGTCTGGGGCTTTCCGGCTTTGAAAACCGGATTACTAGCAAACTTTCCGGCGGCGAAAAACGTCTGGTATCTCTGGCAACCGTTTTGGCAATGCAGCCTAAAGTTCTGCTTCTGGACGAGCCTTCGACCGGATTGGATATCAGAACCAAAGAAAAGCTGATCAATGTGCTGTCATCGCTCGATCTGTCCTTTGTCCTGATTTCGCATGAAAGCGATTTTCTGACGGATATTGCCGATACGATTTATGTAATGGACAAAGGCAGAATCCTGACGGATCAGGAAATTCACCTGCATCGCCATATCCACGCGCATCCCTTGGGAGCGCATCTGCATAACCACAAATAAATACTATCCTATATCTCTTCCGGGGAAATCCCCAATTCCCTCAGCTTCGCCGCAAGACGCTCGGAGCGCTGCTTTTCCTGTTCGAGCAGTTCCGGCAATTCCTCATGGGAGGGCAGAAGATATCCGTCATTGCTCATCCATCTCAGCCAATCATTCCTGACAACCAGCCAGAGTCCGGTTATGGGCGAGTATATTTTCCTTTCATTATCTGGTGTTACGGTTTTGTATCGTCCCCCGGAAAGTCTGTACCCTTCGAATTCATGGCTGAACGGGTCATAGATATAGTATTCGGGGGTCCGAAATATTTGCTCGTATATCTTTTTTTTCTCCCCCTTATCTGTCTTCCGTGTCGTGTCGGAGAGCAGCTCGATGATCAGATCGGGATACTTCATGCCCTCCTGCCAGACCACCCATGATTTTCTTAGATGATCATCAGTATCCATCACCAGAAAAAAATCAGGTCCGATGAATTTTTTCTTTCTGTTCAGATCGAAATGCAGGAACATGTTTCCGCCGATATAGTATCTCCGGCTTTTTTTCCAGTAAGCCCTGAGAGAATGTATCAGAATATCCATCTGTTCGTGATGATGCGAGGTTTCCATCGGTTCTCCGTCATCATAAGGAAGATCATCCTCGCCAGGCAGTTCGGAAGGCAGCAATCCTTCATATCCCGGCTGCCCGGCATAACCTGATCTGTATTGTCCAGTGTATGTCTGTAATGCGGTCATCGTCTGCTCCTTATCCCGATTTTATTTTGTTATAGTTCAATATCCCGATACTTGCAATGAAAAAATATTGACATAACAGTCATTTCATATCATCGAGAATTATTGATGGCGATACTTTTGTCATTATGATATATTCAACAGTAAGCATAAAAAAACTGAAAATACTGAGAGAAACATGAAGCGGATCACAGTCATTGTCGTCAATTGGAACGGAAAACGGTTTTTGTCCGAATGTCTTGAATCACTGAGGCGTCAGACGTATCGGAACTTTTCAACGCTTGTTGTGGATAACGGTTCCGAAGATGATTCTGTTGCCTTTATAGAGCAGCATTTTCCGGAAGTCGGGATCATTCCCTTGTCTCACAATACCGGATTTGCTTATGCCAACAACATCGCATTGAAAACGCTTGATACCGAATATGCCGCTATGCTCAACAATGACGCGGTTGCGGATGAGAAATGGCTCGAAGCTCTGGTCAATGCTCTGGACAGATGTCCCGAAGCCGGAATGGCGGGTTCCAAGATGTTGTTTTATGATGCAAAAGATATGATTGATCGTGTCGGGGACGCATATTCCACCGCAGGTACGGGCTTGCTGCGCGGCAGAGGAATGCCTTCGGAATCCTACCATCAAGCGGAAAAAATTTTCGGAGCCTGTGCCGGCGCTGCTCTTTACAGAACTGCGATGTTCAGAGACATCGGATTATTCGATGAAGATTTTTTCATTTTATATGAGGATGTCGATTTAAGTTTCAGAGCGCAGTTAAAAGGCTATGAATGCCTGTATGTGCCGGATGCTATTGCTTATCACAAAGCCAGTGCCACGATTATCCATGATTCTCCTACATCCGTGTAGTACAGCCATCGCAATCTGGAATGGACATATCTTAAAAATATGCCAACCTCTCTGATATTCAAAAGTTGTATTCTGCATCTTGTTTATAATCTGACATCATTTTTGTATTTTCTGATCTGTGGCAGAGGAATGGATTTTATCCGTGCCAAAACAGATGCGTTAAAAGGATTCAAAGCCGCTATGGACAAACGCGGCAAAATTCAATCTGATCGCATAGTAAATAATGAATATATATGGAAATTATTCGAACAAGAAAAATTTTTGCCGAGACTGACGAGACGATTGAAGAGATTTGAAGTCTGAAATCTGTATTTGACAGAAATCGCAGACATTGATAAAGGCATATAAACCGTATTAACGTCTGAGACATAAAATTCAAGGAGGTAAGGTTATCAGATGAATAAGACAGACCTGATCAACGAGGTTGCAAAGGT
Organism: uncultured Desulfonema sp.; assembly: GCA_964564775.1. Taxonomy (GTDB): domain Bacteria; phylum Desulfobacterota; class Desulfobacteria; order Desulfobacterales; family DYRC01; genus DYRC01. Next base: position 24,193 of record CAZMDM010000131.1, read on the forward strand.
TGTCAGCACCAAAAAAGATGCTGCAGCGGCGGTGGATTGTATCTTATCGAGCATTGTCGAAGCGATGAGAAAAGGGGACGATGTAACCCTGATCGGATTCGGAAGTTTCAAAGTGATTAAAAGAGAAGCCCGAAAAGGCAGAAATCCGAAAACCGGACAAGAAATGAAAATCGCTGCGAAAAAAGTTCCCAAATTCGTTCCGGGAAAAGGCTTGAAAGATGCTGTGAAATAAGTATCGGATACGGAAAGAGAGTGCCGGGGGCTCTTTCCGTATTCAGCGAATTTTTCTTTTCTATCATATTGAGGAGTTTAACCATTATGCTAAGTGATTATTTACATGCCGCTCTTCGCCGGGCAATGTATGAGATTCTGCCGGACGATGGTTCGTATTACGGAGAAATTCCCGGATTAAACGGTGTTTATGCCAATGCAGATACTCTTGAGGAATGCCGGAAACAGTTGGCGGAAGTACTTGAAGAATGGATTTTATTCAGACTGTTGCTGAAAATCCTTCGACAAGCCAATATCACAAAAGATGAATGGGAAAAACTATAATATATAAAATTTTCAATTTATTATCACCGGAGGACCCCATGTCGGAACATCTCATTGAAAATCCTGAAACCTATTTCGGAGAATTTATTCCCTCCCGCGAACCTCTGCTGACCGAGCTTGAAGAGGAAGCTCGGAATGAAGATATTCCGATTATCGGTCCTGTGGTGGGACAACTGCTGTTTATTCTGCTTGCAGCGACCAAATCCAAACGGATTCTGGAATTGGGAACTGCAACGGGATATTCAAGCATCTGGCTTGCCCGTGCCTGCGAACTTACCGATGGAAAGATCATCACGCTTGAAAATAACCCCTCTCTTGCATCCCGAGCAAAAAGCAATATCTACAAAGCAGGACTTTCTCACAGAGTCGAAGTCAGAATCGGAGATGCTGTGGAAGAAATGGCGAAAATGACCGAGTTTTTCGATTTCATTTTCTTGGATATTGACAAAGAATTTTATCTGAGCGTGCTGAATCCCTGCCGCAGATTGCTCAGACGCGGCGGGCTTTTGTTTGCGGATAATACAGGATTCAAAGATTCGAAAGATTTCAATCAGGCGATCTTTTCGCATTCCGCATGGAAAGCGGTTCAGTTATATTCTTTTTTACCGCGTCATTCTCCGGAAAAAGACGGACTATGTTTTGCCTTAAGAGTATGATAATATTGACAGGGATATTGGCAACGTTCCCTGTTTTTGCTGAAATTTCCACAGACGGAAGTTTCGGGGCAGCAGTATCGCTCAGAGGACCGGCATACAATATTGATGCAGAACTCGGAAAACAGGTCCGCGGCAATCTGTATCACGGCTTTCATAAATTCGATCTTGACACAGGAGAGCAAGCAGTATTCAAAGGATCCGGAACAGTTGAGAATATCATCGGAAAAATCAGCGGCGGACAATCTCATATCAACGGTCTGATAAAATCGGAAATTTCAGGCGCAAATCTCTTTCTCATCAATCCTCAGGGCATGATTTTCGGTCCCGACGCGGCATTGGACATCAGAGGCTCTTTTTATGTGTCTTCTTACGACATGGGACAGACTCGACAGCTTTCGGGAAATATCGAGTTTCAGGGTTCTGAAATACGCGTGGCAGACGGAAAGAGTATTTCTGCCGCAGCAGACAATATTCGCATGAGCGATGCGGTTCTGAAAGCCGAAAACGGCAGTATTTTCATCATTGCCAATCGTTTTTTTGCAAAGAACAGCGTACTGAATGCAGACGCGGTCGGCTCGGAATACGGCGGAGAAATTGCCATTCATGCGGCAGAGATCAAAGGGCAGAACATCAGAATTTCCTCGGATGCTGTTGGATCGGGTAATGGCGGTAATATCACGATTTCAGGCATTGACGATGCTCCGGCACAGTCGGTGCTGTTTTCAGACGGAAGTCAGATTGCAGCAGGATCATTGGATCGGGGGAACGCAGGCACAATCAGCATTTTCGCCCAATCTCTGCATCTTACGGACAGTGCGTTCATTGCCAGCGAAGCTTTCGGCGCGGGCAATGGCGGAAAAATTTCCCTTCATGTCAATCATATGAAGGCTGAACGGGGCAGCGGCATTTCTAGCGAGTCGGTATCAGACGGAAACGGCGGAAACCTCATGATTTCAGGTATCGGAAAAAGCGAGGAAGATTTTGCGGATTTTGTCACATTTTCAGGAAAATATCCTGTCGGTGAGGATGTTGTGATTGCTCCCGAATCTGATCCCAAATATTTCAGCCGAATTTATGCGGAAACCCGAAATTCGGGAAATGCCGGAAATATTACGATTTATTCTAAAGAATTATCTCTCTCAGATGAGGCATTCATCCGAAGCAGAACTTCGGGATCAGGCAGTGGCGGAAATATCGGAATTTATGCAGATTTTCTGAAACTTTCTGATAATGCCGGCATCAACAGCGATACGCTTGGACAAGGCGCTGGAGGACATATTTCGATCCGAAGCCAAAATGTCGCAATCATAAATTCCCATATTTCTGCGGATACCGGCAGCGCAGGAAAAGGCGGAAGTCTGAGTATCACGGGCTATTCCGAAAAAGAACCCGCAGAGTCCGTAAAATTATCGGACGGTGCCAGCATTTTTGCAGGAACATTGTGCGGCGAAGAGGAATGTTCTCAGGGAGGAAATGCCGATAAAATCATTATCTTATCGAAATTATTGAAATTATCCAGTGCATATATCGGAAGCGAAACTTATGGCGCGGGGAGTGGCGGAGATATTCATGTCGGAATCTGTCATCTGGATATGACAGATGGCAGTGAAATTACGGTAAAAAGCAAGGGCAAAGGTATGGGCGGAAAAATCCGCATTGCCGGCGTATCGGATAGCGAACCTGCCGATACGATTATCCTCACAGGCAATACTTACAAAAGCATCATCTATGCCGGATCGGAATCTTCGGGAGAAGCAGGCACGATCCGTATTTATGCGAATACCATGCGGCTGAGCGATGGCGCATCTGTGTCCACCTCGGCTCGGAACGCGGACGGCGGCGATATTGACATGACAATTCCGCATCTGTTTTATCTGAATCATGCCGAAATTACCACCTCTGTCGGCGGAGGACTCGGCAACGGCGGCAATATCCGACTTTATCCCGATCTCGCTGTGATGAATCATTCTGAAATCATTGCCGATGCTCATGGCGGCAATGGCGGAAATATTTATATTGTTGCAAATCGTTTTATTGCATCGCCTCAAAGCCGTGTTTCCGCGTCCTCAGAACTGGGCATTGACGGACAAATCGAAATCGATGCGAATGAGACAGATATGATGAGCAATCTTGCCATATTGCCAACATCGTTTCAGGATGTCTCGATATGGATGCGGGATCCCTGCCAAGGACGGAATGCCGGAAATATCGGTTCTCTGCTGATCAAAGGACGCGAAGGCATGCCGGATGAACCGGAAGATTTTCTGAGATAAAAGGGTATTCTAAAAATTATTAACAGGATTTTGAAAAAAACTTAAGAAGAAACATGCCAAAAAATGTCATAAAATTGACAATTTTTGATAAGATTTGACAAAATCCAGTAAGGTTGGACAAAATAGGGGTAATATTTCCGGTATATTCGAAAAAAACTATACTGGTATGCAATTTGCATTAACTATAAACGCGAAGTCGGGTAAGATTTCGGGAAAGAAAGGAAATGGCTATGCTACGCAATTCAAAAGGACTGACTCTTGTAGAACTTATGGTTGTCCTCACGATTATCGGCGTACTGAGTGCTATGGCAATACCGATGCTGGGACTGACACCGCGTGCAAAACTGAAAAGCGCAGCCCGCGATATTGCTTCGAATCTGCAAGCTGCAAGGATAAACGCCTTGCGGGATGGAAAAAGCTGGCGGGTGGAATTTGATAGTGGAAATAAGCAATACAAAGTGTATGAGTACAATCTGACGAATAAACAATATGTGCTTAAAAAAACTCTCAAATTGTACGACAACTCTTCGCGTGTGAAGTTCGGTTCGGCATACGGAGCTGCACCTGATTCGGATTGCGATTCACCGACTAGTGGACTGTGTTTTGGAAGTGCTGTCAATAAAGTTACGTTCACTTCGGCAGGAACCGCCAACGCGAGCAGTGTGTATATCATGGACAGCAAAAACAAGGATACGATTCAGATTGCTATCGCAACTACAGGCAGAATACAGATGAGAACGAATTTCGGTGGCGGATGGAGCAAGTAAGGGAGGATATGATGGTAATCCGGCAAAAAAATAACAAAGAATCGGGATTCAGCATGTTGGAAATGCTGATTGCCATGACGATTCTGGCTATCGGACTTTTGGGAATTGCTGCTCTTCAGATTGTCGCCATACAGGGAAGCGCATACAGTATCAAATATAATCAGGCAACGGTTCATATTTCCGATAAATTCGAAAAACTCAAAAATACTCCTTTTGCCCATATTACGATAGAAACAACAGAAGAAACTATCGGCGATTATACGATCAAAACCACGATAACCGCTTCCGAACATTCATCCTCACTCAAAGAAGTGCTGATCGAAGCAACATGGCAGGATAAAGCGGGCAAAAAACCTCATCGGATTTCGTATCAGACGGTTATCGGGCAAAGCAGTAGCAGCAGTTAACTTTCAAAAGGAGAATCGGCGTATGAAAAGAACAATACAGAATCGCTCGGGCTTTACCCTGCTCGAAGTACTGATTGCCACCATGATTTCTGGGATTGTGCTTGCCGCAGTCATGGAGGTCTTTGCAAGCAATTATAAGTCGTATATTCTGCAAGATGATATTGCCAATATGCAGGAAAACATCAGAATCGGCATGACGTTTCTGGACAGAGATGTTACCATGATCGGTTCGGGAATGCCCGGAGTGGATGGAGCCGGCTTTTGGGTGATGAAGTTCAAAGATGGCAATCTGAGTCAGGAGCGGGCTTATCCTCTGACGTTTCAGAACAATGCAGGCGCTCTTCCATCTGGAACCATCTGCGGTACTCTTCCGGGTGCTGGTGCGGGAAGTTCTGACAGGCTGATTATCAGATATAATAAATTCGAGAAAAGTCCTTGTGGAGATAAGGATAGAAATGATGCAGGAGTTCTCGCGTGCGACCGGCTTCCTCAGCTTACTCTGGTATCTTCAAAATCTGCCAGTTCTTCCGAAGCAGATGTCGAAGAAATTATCCGATATTCAAACAATTGTAAACAACCTTATGATATACGCAGTTGCGCGTGCAGTGATAGCAAACAGGGCTGCTATTCTTTATATCCGCTTTGGAATGAGTCTTGTTACTGTGGAGACACAACATATAGCGCCAGTCAGCCGAGGTTTTTTGCCCTCATCACCTCTCCTGACGGATCATCATCGGATATATTTGTGCTGACCAGTGTCAACGCGAAAGATCAGCTTCAGAATCATCCCGTCTTCAAATTGGACAATAAAGTGATGAACGGATACAACGCGGGCAGCAGTATATCGTTTTTCACCATGAAAACGTATCGAGAAGTGATGTATTATGTTCAGGATAATAATTTACGGCGAAGAGTAACCACATGGCCAGACCCCGGTAACGCCTCTCTCAGTCCGAACTGCGATGATCAGCCCATTGCCGAAAACATCGATGATCTTCAGTTTGCTTTCGGATTAGACACGGACTCGGACGGAGAGCTTGATACATGGATCAACGAACGTAATTTGACAGATAACGAAAGCACGCAGGTCAGAATGGTACGCATCAACCTGCTGGGACGGACTGCCAGAGCGAACAATACCTTTTATACCTCTATGCGGAATACGATCAGGACAGCTACGGGAACTGCTTCGGATAAATTGGAAGATCACGATATCAGCGATATAGAAGCCAAATCCCCGACAAAACAGAAAGATCGGTTTTTTGTCAGAAAACTATTGCAGACTACTGTAAAAGTACGGAGTCTCGGACTGTAAAAGGAGAGCATTATGAATGCGCAAAAATATTCGAGGACGGCAATTGCCGATGAACGCGGAATAGCCATGATTGTTGCAATGTTAGTGCTGCTTGTTCTGACAGTCATCGGTGTTGCATCAACCAAAACAGCGATTTACGATACGATTACCGCTCATGCCGACAGAAAGAAACGAACCGCATTTTACACGGCAGAAGCAGGATTGGAACACGGAAAAACGGCTGCTATGGCGTATCTTGCATCGGATGCCAATCCGACTCCGAAGTGGAACAGCAAAGCCTTGTTTGCCGGTACCTATGTCAGCGGTTCGGGAGTTATCCTCAATGATCTCAAAAATATCCAGATGGGAAGCGATAAGAGATACACTTACACTGTCTTTGTGAAAAATAACAGAGATGGCAGTGTCAAAGATGCAAGCGGAAATACACTTCAACTGTCGGAATTGGATCGCTCGGTAGATGTGGACGGAGATATTATTCTGCGTTCCGAATCTTCCAGTACGATTGAGGGCGGCGGAAGAGCGATTGTAGAAGCAGTTATCGGAAATCAGCCCCCGCTGGAATCGGGAGCAATATGGGATAAAACCGGACAGTTCGGTCACGGTACCGGTAAAACCAATAGCGGTGAAGATGCTACGGCAATTTCGGATTTTACGGAGCAGACAAAGGGCGTTACCATCGGAACTCCGTAGGAGGAAAACATGAGCGTGAACAGGATAAACAAGAATAAATATCGGATACTGCTGACAGCTTTCGGAATATTACTCACTGTATTCATTATGTATCCGATAGAAATGGCAATTGCTGATAAACCTACATCGAGCAGTGAAATTACCGCGTGCGCCACGCAAAGCCCCAAAAGCTACACCCAGTTTGTGGCATCGGATTTCAGTCTGATCAATGTTGATGTGGATCCGACAACCAAATTTCTGACGCTGAACACCGGCAATCAGGCACTTGATGTGAATAAGATTGTTGTTCCGTTTGATCAGGATATATCGGTAACCTTTGTTTATGAAAATGCAGGTTATAGAAATACGCGTTTCGGCTGGATGATGGCTACCGATGTGGATTCCAGCGGAAATCCGATTACTTCCAAAATCAGATGGGTATACACCGATATCAATGACAACAACAATGACGGTGTGATGGATGTCAGCGGAACCAATTCAGCCGGTCGCTGGGGAGACGTAAACGGAGACGGCAAAATTGATGCACGAGATAACAAACAAGTACTGGGCAAGTTTCAAGCTGGGTCAGAACTGGTCTTTGTACTGGATTCCTCTCCGAATAACGGAGTGTATTCATCGGGCGAAAACCGAGGCGCGGTACTTTATACCAAAAAAGCATGGAACCCGCCCGCGACGCTCAATCCGGGCGGAATTCAGCGACTGGTTCAATATTATAACGATTCTTCGTCCGTCAGTTCGAGCATGGGATGTGAGGCATACAACAGAACCGATAATAACTATGGCTGTGTAACAGGCTGTTTGCCAAGCAAGAAACTGAGCGTGAACACTCAGGGCTGGCTGGATAAAAACGCTCGTGACCGTTTACGAACACTTTTCGGATTGAATTTTGACGCGGTTTCGACAGGAAATACCAAGTGTATTGATGATGCTTATAATGTGCCGTCTCAGGCTATGATTGTTGCGGCTCCGGCTCAGAATCCGAATGCGTGGATCATAGCGGGAGACGATCAGAGACACTCATCAGGGTCAGGGTCTGACAATGACTATAACGACTTGGTGTTTATCATCGAGCGCAAGACCGGCGGAACGGCGGCACTGACGTCCGCGCAAGCAATTAAACCCTCTGATCCAGCAGCGTATTTTACAGGCGTAACCTTTGAGGTCTATGACGATATGCCCTGCGCGGGAGGAACCAATATCATCTATTCCGTATCCCCGGATGGCGGAACAACGTGGATCGAGATTACCGACTGGGATGAAATATATGTTTCCGATGTGAACAAAAGCAAAGGCTCAGCAGTTGCCAACTGGTCTCCGGGAAAACCGCAATATACTTACCGGAAAGCCACCCTTGACTTTCTATCTTCCGGCAAGGTGGGACAGGCATTTTTGTGGAAAGCGGCAATGACCAGCGACAACGAACAATGCGTTCCCAAAATTATGGGCGTCAATCTGTCGTTCAGCATTGCAAAGCACGGTATATTTGCCCGTTCCGCACCGATAACAATGGCTAATATGCTGTATTCTGGAAGTTATGAAACGCCCGATCCTACCGATGCTACGTGGACAGATATGACGTTGAGAGGGCATCTGATTTATACGCGGCTGTATCAGCCCGATGATCCGACCAAGACCGATATCAAAGAAATCGTGAAAGATGCGGGAGCGGTTTTGTCAGCGAGAGCGGTCAGTTCCCGGAAGATTTATTATCCCAGTGTAACGATAAACTCAGCAGGCTATGTCATCGGCAGGGGGAATAGTACCGATGGTATCAACGGAACGAAAACTTTCTCTGGCACGATAAATCATCAACCCATGCAGGACGGCTCTTTGGTCATTACGGACGGTACGGAAAAATTCTCGGAAGGGGATGAAGATACACTGAAAGGATCCTTAGGAGGATCGGGAACGATAGACCGGTTCACCGGAGAATATACCGTAACCTTCAAAAACCCGCCATGGGTCAATGTTCCGGTTACTGCCACATACAATTATTACACTATATCTCAGGCAATGAAGTCATTCGATACCGGCGCAGGGATTACGCCTACTTTGCTGGGACTTACGAGTGACTGGAGCTACAATTCCAGCGGAACGGTCGTATATGAAAATGATTTCAACAAAGACGGCAAGATGGATCAGAATGATGCGGATTGGCTGGTCAACTGGACAAGAGGCTATAAAGACGGTGCCAGTACGAAGAAAAGCTGGCTGCTGGGAGCTATAGATCATTCTACGCCCGCGATAGATGTTCCCCCTGGCAGACCTGCGTGGTATTATGGAACTGCTACGACAGACGATGAAAGAGACCTGTATAAGGCATTTGCCGAAGCAAATGCGGACCGTCCAGCTACGATTTATGTGGGTGCCAGAGACGGAATGCTTCATGCCTTTGATGCGGGGAAATTCAAGTGGGGAGATAATCCCAAGACCGCAAATATCACGGAGAATATCGGCTACTTCGTATGGAGCGGAAACTCGCCTTCGGATAGCGACTATGGTACTGCTGACGAACGCTGGGCATTTATTCCGATCAACCTGATGTCGCGTCTGAAAAACAACTATAAAGGAACAAGCAAACAGTCGTATGTGGATGCTTCTCCGACTGTTGCAGACGTGTATATCAACAAAAAATGGGTAACCGTATTGATGACTGCTGAAGGAAACGGCGGAGATACGGTTGTATGTCTGGATATTACAGATCCGAATACCCCCAAATTTTTATGGGAATATGCCAACACAGAACTGTACAAAAGTAAATCTTCTCCTTCTGTTGCCAGACTTGCAAAAATCAAGAGCGGCGGGGAATCCAAATGGGTAGCGTTTTTTGTATCTGCCAAATCCAATCCTGCAAAATATCCTGCAATTTATGTGGTCGATATTGCAAGTGGAGCCTTGCTCAAAAAGGTATATTTGTATGCGGCAGAATTGGGAACCACAGGACTCGGAGGCATTCCCAGCGGGCAGCCTGCGGTGGTGGATTTTGACGGAGACGGATACGCGGATCGTCTGTATATCGGTGCCAACTCCAA